>CALLVF010000001.1 GCA_938010745.1 uncultured Patescibacteria group bacterium
TTTTTTGTCTCTAGTTTTATCTGACGAGATGGATGAAGAGAGGTTAATTTTTCAAACTCATATCTTTGCCGACTTTGCTCCTCAGTTAGCTCCTTACCGTTGATTTTTTTTATAAGAAGCAAACTATGAAACCGCTCACCAGTTTTTGGTGGTCGAGCTAAACCCTCCACCTCATCTCCTTTTCTCAACCAAAAACGTCTAATTTGGGAGTTTGAAACATAAATGTCTTTTTCTGGTGATAAAACATAATCATGCCGTAAAAAACCATAACCACCGTAGGTAATATCTAAAATTCCCTCAGCAGGATAACTTAATTTTAAATCTTCCTTTAATCTCTCCTCAGCTGATAATTCTTCGACAATTGGAACAATTGGTTTTTCTTCCACTTTTTCAATTAATTTAGAGACATCTAATGAGTCTTCTTGATAATTTTTTTTTGATTGAGAAGACATAAATAAAAAAATTTAAAAATTTAAATGAAAAGTAAAAACATAAAAAGAAAAGCTTTTATTTCAAACTATTGCTCTATTTTTTGCATCTTCGAGTTGTATTAAAGACACTTTTTATGCTAATAAAGAAAAAGACATTTTGTTTTTTTATGACTTTTTCGTTTTCTTATAAACGAAGTTTTATTAATTAATGATCCTCCCAAGATGAGGTCTTTTAGACTTTTTCCCTGCAGCAACAACGGGAAGATGCTCCTCGCCTCTTGAAGGTGAGGAAGACATCTCATTCCCTTAAAGTATACCGCCAAAGGCGGAGTTACTTCATGGGTTACCCTCAAGTTTGATAGCGTAGAGAAAAAGTTTTTAAGCTGCTCCTCTATTTGGGAGGACCAAAGCAAGTATACTAAATATAATTGGCGTTTGTCAATAGGTATTAAAAAGTGTTAAAATATTTTTATGATAAAACCAAAATCATATCTTATAATTTTATTTCTTGCTCTTCTTTTAGTTTTTACTCTTGGTGTTCGTTATGGACAAAAGGTTGAACAAGCCAATAAAACAATTGATTGTCTTTTATCAATCACTCCCACACCCACTCAAACAACCCCCACACCAACTCCAATTAGCTATCAAGAATACAAAAGCAGACGATGGGGGTTAAAATTTAAATACCCAGCTAATCTTCAAATCAAAGAGTCAACCAATACGGCTGAAATTTTTTTTGAAGCAAAAATAGCCAGTAATTCAGGAAAAAATTAATTATTAGCAGGCAAAATGAATAAATTAAAAATCGCTTATTTTGGCTCACCTGATTTTTCTGCTTATTTTTTAGAAAAAATTATTACTGACAAAAATTTACCAATTGAGGTAAAACTTATTATTACTCAACCAGATAAACCTGCTGGTCGAAAACAAATATTAACCCCAACTCCAGTAAAAATAACTGCTTTAAATAATAATTTAAAAATTTTAGAAATTGGAAAATTAGATATTGGCAATTCATTAGAAATTAGAAATTTAAAATCAGAAATTTCTCAAATTGATATCGGTTTAGTTTATGCCTATGCCAAAATCATTCCTAAAGAACTTCTTAATATTCCCAAATATAATTTTTGGAATATTCATCCATCACTTCTACCCAAATACCGCGGACCCTCACCTATTGCTTACCCTTTGATTTTAGGTGATAAAAAAACTGGAGTAACAATTATTAAAATGGATGAAAAAATTGATCATGGACCAATTATTGCTCAAGAAGAGATAGAAATTTTACCTGATGATAAACGACCTGATCTTGAGAAAAAATTAACTGATTTAGCGTTTAATATTTTTAAAAAAATAATTGGAACTAATTTAAAAAATCTCAAACTAACCGACCAAACACACTCGTTAGCAACCTTCACCCGTCTTTTAAAAAAAGAGGATGGCTTTGTCCCGTTGACAACGCTTAAGAAAGCATTAAACAACCAAACTTTAACTTTAGAAGAATTGCCAAAAATCTTACAAGAAATTAGAAATTGGCAATTAGAAATTATAAATTCCCCGAAAATAATCTTTGATTATTTTCGAGGGTTTTACCCATGGCCTGGAGTGTGGACAATTTTGCCTAATGGCAAGCGTCTAAAAATCAAAGAATTAAAAATTGAAAACGATAAACTTAAAATTCTTCGCCTGCAACTTGAAGGAAAAAAAGAGGTAGATTTTGAAACCTTTAATCGTGCTTATAAAATTTTTTAAACTGCTTAATAATTTTTATCACGCACTTTTCTTAAAAAAAAATCTTAAAAATTCTATCTTTTAGGCGATAGCAATTAAGATAGAAAATAATATCTTTTAAATTTTTATAATTCTATCTTGTTTTAAATCCAAGAAACCCTAAAAAGGCAATCGCCAAAAACTTTAAATTTTCCAAAACATCATAACCAGCCAAGATTTCTCTTATTGCCAGCCTAACAGTTTTCTTTTTTTCTTGTTCTTTCATTGGTTAATTAAAATGGGCAACCTTGGTTTAACCTTTCTCCATTAACTAAAAAATCTCTATTACAAGATAATAACTCAAGCTTAAAATTTTATTCAAATTTCAATCAAAAAAAATTTCTCTAATCTCATCAACTAAGCATTTATCCAAACTAAAAGCTTAATTTTTGTTTTTTGCCTAAATCCAATATTTTTCTAGTTTTTAAATTAATATTCCACCACCAATTTTTTATAGTCTAAATCTAAAACTTGAAATGTACCCCGTTTTCTTTTACTTTCCTAATAAAATCATTAACTTTTGGAATTTTTTGTAGATCAGAATTTTTCAAATTGTTAATAAATTTTTTACAGAATTCATCCTTAAAATTTACGCTAAATTATAAAAGAATATTCCTAATTTCACCAATTTTTCTTTAAAAGTCACCAAAATTATTAAAATTTTGATAAATTATCAACACAACAGCAGTCGAATTTTCCCTTACAAGCATACACGAGAGTTAAGGTATGAGCACCTAAAGGATAACCAATTTTTTAATTTTACAAAAAATTAATCAAAAACTTCTCCTAAATTTCTCTCGGGTTGATTAATTATCCGCTAAAAAACTTCCAGCATTAAGCTTTCTCAAAGAATTTGGGCTTATGGATGATAAACTTTTATTAACCTTTTTCTTCCTCGACCATCAAAAAAAAGCTTTTTTAAAGGTGTTAATCTCAACAAAGGGAAAATCATTTATTGTATTGATTTATGTTCTTCTATGTTTTCAAAATAAAAAAATTTTAAAAAAGATACACTTTTCCATAATTAAAGCTCAACTATACTTTAAAAATCTTTCCCACCAAATATCCCACCAAAGCTGAAATCATTCCAATAAACATCATCTCTAATCCTTGTTTGATAAAATCTCTTCCCAAGGTTTTTTTTGCCTTATAATAGCCAACAAAAAACAAAGCAAATGAGGAAATAATCAAAGACAAAACCATCGCCTGATTTACAGAAAAAAAGAAAAAACTAACAAGAGGCACAAAAGAGCCAATAATCGCTGAAACTCCAACCAAAAGCGCTTTTGGTAAAGCCTCTTTTCTTGATACTGGCTCAAGCTTAAGTTCTTGTTCCATCATCACTTTAAGCCAAATGTTACGATCGGAAGTAATTTTTTTAACAATCTCTTCAAGGATCTTTCCCTTAAAACCATAACTTTTATATAAAACACGTATCTCCTCCCTTTCTCCATCAGGAAAGTTTTCAATCTCCCACTTTTCTCGTTCATACTCTGACTGATAATAATCAGCCTCAGCTAGTTTCGAAGTATAAGCAACCGCTGCCATAGAGACACTTTCAGCAAAAGCCGCTGCCAAACCAGCAACTATAACCACCCGCGTATCAACTGTTGCTGCCGCCACCCCCAAAATCACTCCCAAAACATTTACCAAACCATCCTGCCCGCCTAAAATAATCTCAGGAAGATTAAATGATTTAAGATGTTGTTCTTGATGTTGTGTTGATTGATAAATAGCTTTTTTTTGATGAGCTCTTTTAATCTTTTCAAGATCCTTGCTCAAATACCCTTCTCTTGCCTGGGAGATCCTTGACATAAATTAATCCAAAACTTATATTTTTATTTTATTAAACCAAAAAATAATCTTTATGGACTTATTCTTAAGGACAAACTAGAAAAAAACCAGATTCTGATTAAATTATATCCGTTTTTAATAAACCAATCAAAAATTTTATCTTAACAGCGGTCGCTTTCAAGATAGAAACAAGACTCATTTTATTTATATTAAATCTTTCCCTATCATTTCTCTTATTTCCTCAAATAATTTCTCCATCACCCATAAATTATGATATGTTGCTAAAGTATAAGCCAAAAGCTCTTTGGTTTTGAAAAGATGATGAAGATATGATTTGCTAAAATTTTGACAAACAAAACAGCTGCAGTCTTCATTAACTGGTGATAAATCTGCCCGATAGACTCCTTTTAAAATATCAACTTTTTCCCCCTCAACTTTTAACTTTTCACTTTTAACTTTTAACTTAATTATTGTTCCCATTCGTGCTAATCTTGTTGGCTCAACACAATCAAAAGTATCAATCCCATAACCCACCAAATCCAAAATATCATCAATCTGCCCCACTCCCAAAAGATGAACTGGTTTATCTTCTGGCAAATATGGCGACACCCAACGGACTTGATCGCGCATTTCTTTTTTACTTTCACCAACTGATACTCCACCAATAGCCACGCCATCAGTTGGCTGGGAAACAACAAACTCAGCTGATTTTTTCCTTAAATCCTCAAAAACTCCTCCTTGAATAATGCCATAAAGAAATTGATTGTTTTTTATTTTTAAAATTTTAAATTTTGACTTGTCATTTTGAGATTTGATTTTTGAATTTTGAATTTCTTTTATGCACCTTTTAAGCCATCGATGAGTTCTTTCCGTTGCCTCTTTTGCATACTGATAATTAACTCCATAAGGAATACATTCATCAAAAGCCATATTTATATCCGCGCCAATTTTTCTCTGATACTCCATTGATTTTTCCGGAGTAAACTCAATAATTGATCCATCAAAAGTTGAGCGAAACTTAACTCCATCATCAGAGATTTTTACAAGAGCTGGCTGTTTTTCAAATAAGACATTTTCTTCTTGAGAAAGCGAAAGCGCCTGTTTTTGAAGTCTCTGACTTGGGGGTGAAATCGACGAAAAAACAAGGCGCGAACCTTTATTTTTTCTTGCCAAAGAAAAAACCTGAAAACCTCCAGAATCACTCATTAAAGGAATATTTAAACCTGAATACTTATTAATTCCTCCTGCTTTTTTAATAATCTCAACTCCTGGATGAGTCACTAAATGATAGGTATTTACAAAGGCAACCTGTGTTTTAATTTCTTTTAAAAAACTTGGAGTAAGTGATTTAATTGTCCCTTTTGTCCCAACCGGCACAAAAGCAGGAGTTTTAATAACTCCATGGGCAGTTTTTATCTCCCCTAACCTTGCTTTTGACCTGCCTGCTGACAGGTGGGTTTTTTTTGATTGATATAGAACTTTAAAAAATTTTTTCATATTGATTCACTTTAGTTAACTACTTAACTAAAGTATTAACATACAATCACCAAAAGAATAAAATCGAAAATCATTTTTTATGGCAATATTATACAATTCAACCAAATGTTTTTTTGCTCCCTTAAACTGTAAAAACGCCTCAACCAACATCATTAAAGACGATTTTGGCAGATGAAAATTGGTGATTAAAATATCAACCATTTTAAATTCAAACGGCGGGAAAATAAAAAGATCGGTTTTGTCAAAAATTTTTGATCTTTGATCTCTAATTTTTGATTGCGCGAAAGACTCTAAAGCTCGCGTTACCGTTGTCCCCACCGCCACTAAACTTTTCCCTTTTAACTTCATTACATTAATATAATGTAGTGTTTTTTCTGGAATTTCATAATATTCCTCATGAAGTCTTTTTTCTTTTAAATTTTCTTCAGTTATTGGCGCAAATGTCCCCAAACCAACATGTAAAGTAATAAAATATTTTTTTATTCCCTTTTTATTTAGTCGATTAAAAACTCTTCGGGTAAAGTGTAAAGAAGCAGTTGGTGCCGCTGCTGAAGCCAAGCAGGTGCCAACTGGCGCCTTGGCAAAAACAGTCTGATACTTTTTCAAAAGCTCGCTTTTTTTTAACGGTGTTTTTTTTAAATACAAAGGAATAGGCATTGTCCCATATTTTTCAATCAACTGAAAAAGTTTTTCCCTATTAAAATCAAATTTCAAATAAAAAATATTTTCTTTTTGATCAACTACTTTTAAAAAATTTTTCTCATCAAAAAAAACCTTTTCTCCAACTGTTATTTTTCTATCAGCAAGAACTTTTATCACTGACAAATTTGTTAACTCATTAACTAAAAATAATAAAATCACTTTTCCGCCATTTTCTTTTCTCATTACCACTCTTGCTGGGATAACTTTGGTGTTATTTAAAACCAAAAATGAATTTTTTGGTAAATACTGTTCAAGATTGTAAAAATAATCAAAAACAACTTCATTTGTTTTTGTGTTATAGATAAAAAGTTTTGAAGAATCACGAGGTGAAGCTGGAGTCAAAGCAAGATTTTTTTCAGGCAAAAAATAATCATACAATTCTTTTTCATTTAACATCTAAAAAGTATGACTTATAACGTAGAACGTGGAACGTGGAACGTATAACTTCTAATATCTAACGTCTAACAACTAACTTCTAACTTAAAATATCAAATATCTAATATCGAATATCGAATTTTTAATTTTTAATTTATTTATAGTATTCCTTTACTTGAAATAATATATACCAACCAATAATTGTTCCAAATAATGTTCCAATTAAATTTCCTCCTAAAACTCCCGAAACCAAGCTGACCAAAGAAGCATAAAAAAGATAAAGCCAGCCTTTTCTTTCTCTTTTAAAAAGAGGTTGAACCGCTAAAGCCCACAAAACCAAAACTACACCAAAAACAAGCATTGAAACAACATAATTTATTCCATAAGAAACCATGTAAGAGGGTCGCATAAAAGCAGTAAATGGCGAAACTAACGCTCCTAATCCTAAAAATGCCAAAACCGCCGGCACTCTTAAAATAATTCCTAAAATTACAAGATATGGGCCAAAATTAACAATCAACTCTTTTATATTAGAAGGTATAGAAAACGGAGCTTTTTCAACCATATAAAGCTCTAAAGTATCCTCAAGCTGATTAAGAGATGATTTTAGATTAGTGTTTTTTGTTGTCATATTCTTAACAAATTAAATTGATAATTAATAATAATATTAACTATCTATTTACTTTTTGTCAAAGATAAAAAAATCACAAAAAAACCGTTAGCTCCTAGCCTTTTCTATCTTGACAGCGATCGCATAAAAGATAGAATTTAGTCTTTTTGTCTTCTTTATAAAAGATTATTATAAGAAAAGGTAAAAGTTTAAACTTTGAAAGTTTTAAAGTTTATAAAGTTTAAAAGTTTAAAAGTTGGAAAGTTAGATAGTAAATGGCAAATAGTAAATAGGAAATAGAAATTCAAAACAAAATTAAAAATTAAAATTAAAAAATTAGAAATTAATTTTTTTATGTTATACGTTATCCATGTTAGAAGCGGGAAAGATGAGGATGCGGGACATATTGATTTTTATTTTTTTTTCTATAAAATTTAATTAATTATGAAATTAAGTGAACTTATTGAACAAACTCTTCTTCTTGTTAAACCTGATGGAGTAAAACGCGGCTTAGTGGGTGAGATTATCAAAAGATTGGAGGCTACCGGATTGAAATTGGTAGCAATAAAAATGGTTAAACCAACAAAAGAGTTAGCAGAAAAACATTATCCAGAGAGAAGACGAGAATTTATTGAAGGAATGGGTAAAAAAACATTAGAAAATTACAAGCAGTTAGGTATTAATGCAAAAGAAAACCTGGGGACAGACAATCCTTATGAAATTGGCTTAATCATTAGAAAATGGTTAGTGGAGATGATTGCTGATGAGCCGGTGGTGGCAATGGTTTTTGAAGGCCCCTTAGCTGTCTCTTTGGTAAGAAAAATTGCCGGCAACACCCTCCCCTATCTTGCTCAACCGGGAACTATTCGTGGTGATCTTTCTTTTGATTCCTCCGCTCTTGCTAATTTACAAAATCGAGCAATAAAAAACTTGATTCACGCCTCAGGAACAAAAGAAGAGGCTGATTATGAAATTCCTCTTTGGTTTACCAAAAAAGAAATCATCTCTTACCAAAGAGCAGAGGAAAAAATAATGCTTTAAAAAAATGAAATTAGCTATTGATCTTGTTGATAAAACCCTGCCTTTACCCAGTTATCAAACACCAGGATCCGTTGCCTTTGATCTTTATTCAAGATTACCAATAAAAATTCCTCCTTGGCAAGTCACCTTGGTTCCTTTAAATGTTATCATTAAAATCCCCAAAGGCTATTTTTTAATGATTGCCAGTCGCAGCTCTTTAGCCTTAAAAAAAAATCTAATTCTTGCCAATGGAGTGGGAGTAATTGATCAAGATTATCATGGAGAAAAAGATGAAATAAAAGCAGCAGTTATTAATTTTTCGCAAAAAGAGGTAGTGATAGAAAAAGGTGAAAGAATTGCCCAAGGGTTACTTGTTAAAATTGCTAAAGTGGAAAAGTTTATTCACTTGAATAAAATTAAAAGTAAAAGCCGTGGCGGCTTTGGCTCAACTGATTAAAAATGGATCCCAAAAAAGAAGAACAAATTTTGCGCCAATACTTTACCAACACCAAAGATGATGTTTTTTGTTTAATTAATCTTCCAGAGGTTATCAAAGGGACGCTTTTTTCCCGCTATTCTCGCTCTGCCAAACCTTTGCGCCGGCTTTTTTTGGATGAATTCTACCAAGAGAAAGTAGTCAATGAGGTTATTCAAAATAATAAAAATTTTTCTCAAACAGCGCTCAATTTACAAAAGGCCCATGATTTTTACGAAAGAATCTTAGTTGGTTATGGCGATGACTCTGTAGCTGAATTAGGAGGCGTACATTTGGCGGTAGAAAATATCTCAGTTTTGGCCACCAAAAGTATTGAGGAACATCGAATTGGTTTATCCCCACTTGAAAAATCATCCCGCTATGTTTACTTTGATCAAAAGATTAATGGTGACTTCCCCTTTTTTAAGCCAAAAAAAATCTTAGACTCTCGCTTTGCCCATCTTTATCTTAAAACCAATCGTTTTCTTTTCCAAACCTATTCACAAATTGTCCGCCAAATACAACCTTATTTAAAAGAAATTTATCCTGGTGATGAAAAAGATTTGGCTTATAAATTTTCTATTCGAGCAAAAGCCTGTGATTTAGCCCGGGGACTTTTGCCTTTGTCTACCTTAACTAATTTAGGAATTTATGCCAACGGCCGCGCCTTTGAGTATCTTTTAATTCATCTTTTAAATGATCCTCTTGATGAGATAAGAGAAAAAGGACTGAAAATAAATGAGGAACTTAACAAAGTAATCCCCTCGTTTATCAAAAGAGCAACTAATGAAAGAGGAGAAAATTACCGAAAATATCTTCAAATAAGCCAAAGAAAAATTGAACAGCAATTAATGAAATTCCTAAAAAAAGAAGAAGTTTCTTTAGTAAAAAAACCAAAAGTGAGTCTAGTTGACTTTGAAAAACAAGCAGAGGAAAAAATCATCGCTGCTTTAATTTTTGAAAACAGTCATTTATCTTTGAAAGAATCTTTTGCCTTAGCAAAAAAAATGGAAAAAAAAGAAAAAGAAATATTCCTGACAATGGCTGTTTTTGGCCGAGAAAATCGCCACCAGAAAATAAGACGGGCCTTTGAGATGGCATACTTCACCTTTGAGGTGCTGGCTGATTGGGGGGTTTACAAGGATTTAATGCGTCATCGAATTCTTACTCGCCATCGCCAACTTTTCACCAATGAGCTAGGTTATTTTGTCCCAGAGGAAATTAAAAAAACACCTTTTTCTAAAGCTTATCAGCAAGCAGCCGATATGGCAGTTGATGGCTACAAAAAAATAAAAAAAGCCTTCCCAATTGAAGCACAATATCTTGTTATTCATGCTGCTTACAACCGATTTGCTATAAAGCTTAATTTAAGAGAAGCCGCTCATCTTTGCGAATTGCGAAGCTCCCCTCAAGGTCATCCAAGCTATCGAGAAATTGCTCAAAAAATAGCCCAAGAGATTATAAAAAAATACCCAGCAATGAAAAAAATTCTAAAATTTGTTGATTATCAAAAATACCACTTAGAAAGGTTGACAGCTTTTCAAAAAATTCTTAAAAAAGCCAAAGAATTGAACATTGAAGTATTTAAAGAATAAAAATTATTCCAAAAGGTAATTTCATTTACCAATAACTTGTCCTAACTCATCAATCTTAAAATCTCCATTTTTTTCAAATTCTACCTTAAAAATTGGCAAACCCTTAGCTAA
>CALLVF010000002.1 GCA_938010745.1 uncultured Patescibacteria group bacterium
TGACGTAGATCGAAAATTAGAAGTGGAGAGGAAAAAAATAGAAAAAAAATAAAGGCAATTAAATAAATAAAAAAATTGGAAAATAATTTTTTTTTAAAAGTTTTAAAATTAATTAAAGTTAAAAGAGTGATTGGTAAAATAAGAAAAACAGCTAAATAATGAAGTTGAAAAGAAAAAGAAAGGAAACTACCAAATAAAATTGAATAAATTATTTTATTAGTTTTGATTAGTTGGTAAAAAAAATAAAGTGTAAAAAATGCAAAAAAAGGAAGAAGATTTGGGTTCCAAGAAAAACGTGATTGTTCAATATTAATTGAAGAAAAACTTATTATGATTAAAAAGAATAAAGAGGTAAGCTTATCAAATTCTTTTCTGATTATTAAATAACTCAGAATTATTCCCACTATTGATAAAAAAGCAACTCCGTATGACATACCAACAGGATTAAAGTTAAAGATCAGCAAAAATGGAGCGATAAGGTAGTAATAAAAAGGACCAAGATAGACTTGGCCTAAAGAAGTGGGAGCTCCTATTGCTGGAAAATGTTTAAAAGTAATGATATCTTTAACAATAATGGCGTCTCTTCCTTGATCAGAAAGAAACATAGTAAATTCAGGGAGACGGTAGAGACGGAGAAAAGAAGCAACGGCAATAATTAATAAAATTAACCACTCATTTGTTAAAATATTTTTTATGCGACGCATATTGCCTTATTTAATTTTAACATTTGTCACTGTAATATCTACTTTTATTCTTTGGGTTAAGGTCGGGATGATGTCTATTTACAAGCATTATGATGGTCCTTTGTATATCATTGTTGCGAAAACTTTTTATAATCCAGAAAAAATTAGAGATCTGAAATTAGAAATTAATTTAAATGAGAAATATTTTGCCGCTCATTTGCCAGGTTATCCCTTGTTAATTAGAGTCGTGAAAGAAGCAAGAATTATTGGAGGTTATCTAAGGTCGATGGTTTTTGTGAATCTTTTATTTACCATCTTTCTTGCCTGGTTTTTTTACTACTTTATTAAAGTATTTAAAATCAGCAGACTTCCTCTTATACATGTAATTGTTTTTCTATTTCTTCCAAGATTTTTAGTGGTTCGCAGTGTTGGCGCGCCGGAGAGTTTATTTATACTTTTAATTCTTTTGTCATTATATTTTTTTGAGAAAGAGAAATACCTCTTAGCGGGTATTTTTGGAGGATTAGCGACAATAACCAAAACGCCCGGAATCTTACTTTTTTTTGCTTATTTTTTAGTATTAGCAGAAAAATTTTTGCAATCATTTGAGCATCGTGAGAGAAAAATGCAATTAATAAAAGATTATCTCCATTATTTTTGGATTTTACTGATTCCTTTGGCTTTATTGGCAGTTTTTGCATTTTATTGGCGACAGTATCAAGATTTTTTTGCTTATTTTAATTCAGGCGATAATATCCATTTGGTTTATCCTTTTTCTGTTTTTGACTTTAAAAAATCATGGGTCGGTACCGCTTGGTTAGAGGATGTTCTTTTTTATTATTTTATTTACGGTTTAGCAGTTGTTAATTTAAAAAATACCAAGTACAGAAGTTTCTTTTATTTTAGTCTTATTTTTTTCTTAGCGATAATTTTTGTGCAACATCGAGATATAAGTCGATATTCTCTTCCCTTATGGCCGATGGCGATTATTTCTTTTAAAAATTTTTTTTCCTCAAAAGAATTTTTAATTGTTTCTTTAATTTTGCTACCCGCTATTTATTTTTATGCTTTGAATTTTCTTCAATATAATATTATGCCAATCTCCGATTGGAGTGCTTTTTTTTAACATTGCAAAATTATAAAAATATTATATAATCTAATAATTAGATTATTTAACTTTTCTATGAAATCAGATATTGATAAGAAACTTTATGAACTAATTTTTGATATTTATAAAAAACTGAAGAAGCATTATTCACTATTGAATAATGATAATTTATCTATGGCTCAATTGCATGGCTTAAACTACATTTTTAATAATCCAAATTGTACTTTAAAAGAGCTGGCAAAAAAAATTTCAGTTTCGACTCCTTCAGCAAACGATTTAGTTAATCGATTAGTCAATTTTAATCTAATTAAAAGAGAGGAAGACAAAAAAGACAGAAGGTTAATTCGTTTAAGTTTGACAGATAAAGGAAAAAGAGTTTTAAACGAAGCTTTAAAAACGAAAAAACAATGTTTTTCTTTTTTAATTGATAAACTATCAAATAAAGAAAAAAACTATTTATTGTTAATTTTAAAAAAAATTATTAGTTAAAAATATCTATGTTTAATTTTATAAAAAAAAGGTCTTATTTGTTTTTATCTATCTTATTAATAATTTTTATTTTCCTTAATTTGAAAAATAATTTTTTAGGACAAAAAAATAAAACAAATTCTTATCAAATCAAAAAGGAAGACATTAAAGAAGTTTTAGTACTTTCAGGTCAGGTTGATGTTGAAGAAAAAGCAACTTTAAGATTTCAAACCCCAGGACGTTTAGCTTGGGTCGGAGTTAAAGAGGGTGATTTCGTTAAAAAATATCAACTAATAGCATCTCTTGATCAACGCGATTTAGAAAATCGTTTAAAAAGATACCTTAACAGTTATGTTAAGCAAAGGTTGTCTTTTGAGCAAACAAAAGACGATTATTGGCAGAAGCAATTTGACTTGTCTGATGTAGTAAGAAAAAAATCAGAAAGAATTTTAGAACAAAATCAGTATGATTTAGAAAACGCAGTTTTAGACGTAGAGTATCAAAAAATGATAATTGAAAACAGTAGTGTATGGTCGCCAATTGATGGAGTAGTTGTAAGAGTTGATGCCCCATTTCCAGGACTAAATGTTATGCCAACTCAGGCAGAATTTGAGATAGTAAACCCAAAAACACTATACTTTTCAGCAACTGCTGATCAAACAGAGGTTGTAAATCTTAAACAAGGACAAAAGGGAAAAATTATTTTTGATTCATTTCCTAATCAAGAATTTGATGGCGAAATTTATTGGATCGCATTCACGCCAAAAAAAGGGGATAGTGGTACAGTTTACCAAATTAAAGTTAAATTTGATTCCAGGGGTTACAATTTTAAATTGGGGATGAGTGGTGATATTGAGTTTTTGATAAAAGAAAAAAAAGGTGTATTAACCATACCTCAAAGTTACTTAAAAAAAGACAAAAAAGGTGATTATGTTAATTTGGTAAATGGTGGTAAAGTAAAAAAAATTTACATCAAAAAGGGAGAAGAAATTGAAGGAAAGGTAATTATTAACAAAGGTTTAAAAGAAGGTGACTTAATATTAAATTAAAAAAGTAAAAACCTAAAAATTATAATTTAAGAATTAATTTTATTAATTTTAATGATTAATTTAAAAGATGTTTACAAAGAGTATAAAATAGATAATTGTATCACTTTTACTGCTCTAAGAAATATAAATTTAGAGATCAAAGACAAAGAATTTATTTCAATTATTGGGCCCTCCGGTTCTGGAAAATCAACATTAATGCACATAATTGGCTTGCTTGATAAACCAACAAAAGGAAAGGTAGTTATTGACGGTAAAGATATATCAAATTTAAATGATGAACAACTATCTAGTTTAAGAAATCAAAAAATTGGTTTTATCTTTCAACAATTTAATTTAATAAATAAATTAACAGTTTTAGAAAATATTTTGTTGCCAACAATATATTTTCGTGGTAAATTAAATTTCAATCCAAAAGAGAAAGCTTTAAAACTAATTAAGAAATTTAATATAGCTGGAAAAGAAAATTCTTTTCCTAATAAACTATCTGGAGGTCAACAGCAGAGAGTTGCAATTGCTAGGGCTTTAATTATGGATCCATCAATTATATTGGCTGATGAGCCTACTGGCAATCTAGATAGTAAAAATGGTGAAATTATTATTTCTTTACTGAAAAACTTAAATAAGGAAGAAAATAAAACAGTGATTATTGTAACTCATGATTTGCAAATAGCAAAATGCGCAAAAAAAATCGTAAAGATAAAAGATGGAATAATTATAAGTTAAAAATAGGCTAATTAAGTATTTTATAAAAATTAATGTTTGATTATTTTTTATTTGTCGCAAAAACAGCTCTTTACGATATCTTTAAAAATAAAGTTAGATCGTTTCTTACTACATTAGGAATTGTTATTGGAGTAGCATCGGTTGTTTTACTTATTGCCTTTGGTCTAGGTTTAAAGCAGTACATTTCTGATCAATTTGATAATTTGGGTACAAATCTTATCTTTGTTTTTCCAGGTCAGATTTTCAATAGAAGTGGAGGATTTTCTGGCGCACGAAGTTCGTTAAGTTTTGATGAAAAAGATTTTCGAAATCTTAAAAAAGTTAAATCAGCTGAGGCAGTTGTTCCAATTTTCCAAAAATCTTCGCTTGTTCAGGCAAATAGTAACACTGAATTAGTAACTCTTTATGGTACAAGTGAGGAAGTTTTTTATGCAAGGAATTTGTTACCCAAATTTGGAACAATTTTTCAAAAAACAGATATAGAGAAGAAAAGTAAGGTAGTTGTCTTAGGTCCTGAAGTTGCGCGCAAGCTTTTTGGTAAAGAAGACTTAGCAATAGGTAGAAGATTAAAAGCAGAAGATCAAAGTTTCATTGTGATTGGTGTTTTAGAACCTAAAGGAGGTGGAGGTTTGGGTGGTCCTAATTTTGATAGTTTTGTTTATGTTCCCTATACAACAATCTTCAATATCACAGGCAAGAAAGATTTTACAACCTTTACTATAAAGGCAAAATCAGATAAAGAAGTTGAAAATTTAAAAAAAGAAGTGAAAATTGTTATGCTTAACCGTTACAAGGAAGACGATTTTTCTATTTCAGATGCCAGAGAAATTCTTTCTACAATTGAGTCAATATTTAAAATCTTAAACATGGTACTTGTTGGTATCGCTACTATATCTTTGATTGTTGGAGGAATTGGCATTATGAATATAATGTATGTTTCTGTTTCAGAAAGAACAAGGGAGATAGGAATTAGGCGAGCGATTGGCGCCAAAGAAATTGACATACTTTTTCAATTTTTAACAGAGGCAAGTATTTTATCTCTAATTGGGGGGGTGATTGGTTTGGTTTTATCTTACATTATTGTTTTCTTTGTAAGAATATTTTTCCCGGCAATAATTGATATCAAATCAGTCATATCAGCTCTTTTTGTTTCTTCCTTAATTGGAATTTTTTTTGGTGTTTTTCCAGCACGAAAAGCAGCAAAGCTTTCTCCAATTGAGGCGATAAGGTATGAATGAACTAAATTAAAAGTTAAAAATTATTTTTGACATTTTGGGCAAAAAAAGGAACTGCGACCATTTTGTTTTATCCTTTTAATCGATGTTTGACAATTTAAGCAAGGTTGATTTTCTCGCTGGTAAACA
>CALLVF010000003.1 GCA_938010745.1 uncultured Patescibacteria group bacterium
ATGTAAATAGTGGGTTTTTTATAAAAGGTAATATGTATAAATTTGGAATTCTAAATAAAAAAATAGTAAATAAAAATATAAAAAATAGTAAATCATTAATTTTAGTCCTATTTATTATTCAATCATTATCAATCTTCTCTATTCTAAATATAGAATCATTTCTATTAAGATATAAAGATATTGTAATTAGTTTGATTTTTTTTATAAACGTAGGTTTATATAAAAATAAGACGAAACAAATAATTTTAGTTTTATTATTTGGTTTCTTTATTAATGCTGTATATCAATTTATTTTGCTTTTTAGAACCGATTTTTTTACTAGAGTAGTTAGTGAATTTATCTACCAAAAACACTTAAATTATGTTTTAGCAAATTTAGATAGAAATAGAATATACATAGATTCATTTGATGAGATAATTATTCCTTTCTTGTTCTTAAATTTATTTGTTGGGAAACCCTTTTATAATGTATTAGCTAAAATAGGAATTTTTTTAATAATAATTTTTTCTTTTTTATCTAATTTTAGAACAAGAATTTTAATGGCCATTTTTGCAATAATAGTTTCATTTGGTTTTTTAATAAAGTATAAAAAAAGTGAGAAGATTTTTTTAATTTTTTTGATCTTATTAATTGTTTTCTTTTTTTTAAATACTATAACCTTGGGCGAAAAAAAATTTTTTAGATTTAACAATCCTGAAGAATTTTTAGAAACTTCTTCAATAATATTCAGAGTTGACCAAATTAAACTATCGTTTTATATGGGTGGGGCAAGTTTATTTGGTGTTGGACTCGGGAATTATTTTGACAATCTACCTAGTTTTTTTAAAAATAAGGATCTTATAATATCTCAATCGGTTAATTTTGTAAAATTAGGAGCGGAGGAATATGCTCATAATATATTTGGTTTTATAGTTGCTGAATCAGGGTATATTGGACTTTTTATATTTGTCTGTATAATCTATTTGTTTATAAAAAAAGATTTTTTTACACAACAAAAAAATGATTATCTTACAGCATTAGTAATTTCATTTTGGACGTTATTTATATATGGTTTGTTTAATCCTATTATACCAGCTTCTTATCAGGTTTTATTTTGGCTTATTAGAGGGTTGTTAATGTAATTTATGTCAAAATTTTACAAAAAAATTTTAATAACAGGCTCTCTTGGTTTAATCGGCTTTGAAACAGTTAATTTTTTTTTAAAGAATTGCTATCATATTTTAGGGATAGATAATAATTTAAGAGGAAAATTATTTGGTATAGAAACTAATTATCGAAAAAAATTAAGATATCTAGAGACTTATTTTAAAGGAAATTATACCCATTTTAATAACGATATTCGGGATATAAAATTTTTAGACAGTTTATTTAAAAAGTACGGAAAAGGCATAAATTTAATTATCCACACCGCTGCCCAAACCTCACATGATTGGTCTGCAAAAAATCCAACCCTAGATTTTTCTATTAACGCCTTAGGAACATTAGATTTACTTGAATTATATCGCAATTATTCACCTAAAGCGGTTTTTATATTTACATCCACCAATAAAGTTTATGGAAATAGAGTTAATTATCTAACTTTTAAAGAATTTAAAACCAGATTTGATCTTGAAAAAAATCATCAATTTTATAATGGAATTCCTGAAAATTTTTCAATCGATCAATCTATTCATTCACCATTCGGGGTTTCAAAAGCATCGGCTGACTTAATAGTGCAGGAATATGGTCGGTATTTTGGGTTGAAAACTGTTGTTTTTCGGTTGGGAGTAGTTGCCGGCTCAGCTCAAGAGGGAGCTTTTGAGCAGGGTTTTTTATCTTTTATGATTAAAAAATTAAAAAATAATGAGCCATTTACAATTATCGGTTATAAAGGTAAACAAGTAAGAGATATTATTCATTCAACCGATGTTGTTTCTGCCTTCTGGCAAGTTTTTAAAAATCCCAAAAAAGGCGAGATTTATAACCTTGGTGGTGGACGAGAAAATGCTTTATCAGTTATTGAGTTAATTAATAAAATAGAAAAATTAACTGGCAGAAAATTTAAATTAAAATATGAAAAAAAGGCGAGAAAAGGTGACCATAAGTGGTGGATAACTAATTTTTCTAAATTCAAAAGAGATTATCCTAACTGGAAAATTACCAAATCCGTTAATGATATAATTTTGGATATTTATAAAAATGATATATCTAGGCAAATTTAGAATCATTGACAATTTAATAACCGCTTGTGATTATGACTATGTATTAAAAAAAATTGAAGAAGCAATCAAGAATGAAAAAACCCTTTTAATCTCTCCCATTGCCTCCCATACTTTAGTTCGATCCCATTATGATAAAAAACTTAAAAAAATATTGGATGAATTTGATTATTTATTACCCGATAGTCAATGGGTGAAAAGATCAATTTGGTTTTTATACGGAGAAAGATTGAAAGAGCGAGTTTATGGTCCTGATTTAATGTTAAAAATTTGTCAGTTATCTTCTAAAGAAAAATGGAGGATATTTCTTTACGGAAACAAAATAGAAACACTGGAGAGATTGAAGATAAAGTTGAAAAAAATAAATCCCAGCATAAATATTGTTGGGGAGGAACCTTCAAAATTTAGGGATTTGACAAAAAAGGAGTGGAGACGGTTGGTTAAAAAAATAGAAATAAGCCAACCTGATATATTTTTTGTTTCATTGGGAAGTCCAAAACAGGAGATTTTTAGTTATCAATTAAAAAATTATTTAAAAAAACCAAAAATAATAATTCCGGTAGGCGCAGCTTTTGATTTTATTTCAGGAGTAAAAAAACAAGCACCAAAATGGATGCAGGATTGGGGGTTGGAGTGGGTTTTTAGATTGATTAGTGAACCTTTTCGCCTATATAAGCGTTATTTAATTGACGGTATAGTTTATTTATTCTTAATATTTCTAGGAGAAAAGAAAGAGTTTATTAGCTAAAGGTTAATCACCCAATCCTTGAAGAAAAGCATAATAACTTGGGTTTCTATGAAGATCATTATCAAATAAATTATTTCCAGGTCTCCAAGTTGCCGGTCCAATTCCCCACACAGTAATCTGTTGAACCACTCCTGAGTTTCTTGCTCTTTCAATAACAGTTTTTATTTGATTGGGGTCAGACAATCCTAGTTCTGTAATGTATACGGGTACACCAAGCGCTTTTAATTGATCTTTAGTTAAAATCTGTGAAGGTTCATGTATTTGGATTCCAACACCATCTATTAGATGTAATTGACCTCTTTGTTTTAGTTCATTAACTAATTCATTTAAGATATTATAATCAAAGTGATTAATAATTAATTCTGCATCTGGGCGTGTTTGTCTTGCAAAATTAAGGCTGTTTATTATGTATTCATAATAACCTATTCTTTGAGCAAAGAAGTCTGTTGGGTATGGTTCGTTAACAACAACCCATACTTTAGTATCAGGGTAATGATCCATAATATTTCTTATAGCATTTTCCATTTCACCTCGCATTTGATCAGGAGGAAGATTTTTAAACCACGCTGGTATAAAATCAGGATTTTGCCATATAACACTGGCGCCAACAGTTGTCATATTTCCTAAAGAAGCTATTCTTTGGAATGTGTCAGGTAACCTAAAATTATATGAATTTTTATTCGGGCTTATTACATGCCAAAAAGTAGGAAGAGTTAAAGAACTAAAGTTATTATTTGCTGATGAACTTATATTTTGTTGATTTTGCCAGAAATTACTATTAGGTTCTATATAAACACCTATAGGTAATCCCTTTATTTTGCCATAGTTTCTTAATGTTGCCTCCCTCCACCCCCCCTCCTTATCCCAAATCATCAAAGGTATTGGTCCTTCCAGGGTTTCGCCTTTTTTTGAAGGGTCAGGATCAAGGTTGAAGGTGGCAACAATAAAAAGATTTCCATCTTTGTCCTGAAGTTGTTGGTAGGTTAATCCTTGTATTACTTGTTCTCCTGTTACCGAAATCCCCGCCATTTTCATGGCATTGACAAACTGGGGGATAGGAGCGTCTTTTTTTTGCAGGTCAAAAAGTTCAGGTTTGGTAGCGATTGGGTCTTCTACTGTCAACTCGCCTACTTGGATAGTTGGAATAGGTGTTGGTGTTTCTGTTGGAGTGGGTGTTGGTGTTGCTGTTGGAGTGGGTGTTGGTGTTGCTGTTGGTGTGGGTGTTGGGGTTTCTGTTAGTGATGGTTCTGGTTTTGTAGTGGTGGCAGTTGGAGCAGTGATAGTATCATTATTACTGCATCCTTCCAAAGCTTGCGCTGCTAATCCCAAAAACATAAGACGGATAAATTCTCTTCTTGTTAGATTTTTTGTTAGAGTTTCTTTATTTTCTGATAAATTACCAAGGTGATTTTCTTGTAACTCTTTTAATTGAGTCATATTATATTTTTTAGATTTCTTAATATTATTATATTATAAGATATTTTTGAGTAAAAGTCAAGAAACCTTTTTGAGTTGTAATTTTTTAGTATATTTATTTACTGAATCTAATAGAAATTTAAAAAATAAAAGAAATGTTTTAAAAAAATCATATGAGAGTAATTGCTATTAATACAGTGGTTTTTGTTTGAAGATATTTATTTAAATTAAGGAAAACTTTATTGATTGGGTAAAAGTTTTTTTTAGATTACAAAAAGAGATTTTAATAAATTGCCTTATAAGGATTTTTAGAGGATTAAATAATTTGGATTAAAAATAGTTTATTGTATGTCATTTTTTTAAAGTATTTTCAGGGACGCATAATAAGTGTAAGTAAATAATCTTTCCGTTGATAAATATTTAGAAACTCAATTAAAAAAAATTTACAAAGAACAATCACCTAATTTTTGGTTTTTTGACTCTGATTTTATTCGCCCTTTAACCTTAGTTTTATTAATGAAAGAAGGTGAAGATTACCTTGTTAAAGATAAAGAAAAAATTATCCCTCTTTTGCCAAAGACTGGTTATCAGGAGACAGGAAAAAAATTTTCTCCTCTTGTTGAGATTTTTCTCCACATAAAACATGGTTTAGAATTACCCAAAAAAGTGACGGAGGAGATTGATCGCTTATCAACTTTTGATTTTTATCAAAAATTTAAGCGAATTTGTGGCTTCACCGGTACTTCCTCAACGGTTGCAAGGCGACTTTTTGAAGGATATGGTTTGGGAACAACTCTTATTCCTCCCTACTATAAAAGCACTCGTGATGAAAGCTTTTTATTTTTAAATAATTGGCAGGATAAATTAATAAAAATACAAGAGGTAGTTGAAAATAAAAATGATAGACGAAATATCTTGATTGTTTTTTCCGATTTTAACGAAGATCAAGAGTTATTAAGACGATTACATGATTCCGATATTGAAATTAGATTTTTATCAGTAGCAAATCAAGAAGATGATTTTGAATTATATCAATGGATTTCTTCATCTTCACCGAAAAAAAGGGTTTTGGTTACTGTAAAAATGATGAGTCGGGGTGTTGATTTAAAACCAGATGAAGAGGTAAAAAAGAAGGGTTTTTTGCTTTTAGCTGCTACTCCTTTTGAGTATGAAAGAAGTTTACTTCAACTTCTTGGAAGGGTGGGTAGACGGGGAGAAAAAACTGAGGTGAGAGTATTTATTAGCGATGATGATGCAGTTTTTGCTAATTTATCAGAAGAGGATAAGAAAAGATTGGAAGAATTTTTTAAAAACCCAGAAAAATATCAAAAACAAATTATCACAATGATTAAAAAAGTTTGGGAGAAAAAAGAAGATGAAATCACAATAAGATTTAAATGGAAAAAACTTCTTTTTTTGCCGCTAATTAATTTAAGAGATTATGTTGAAAGAGAAGAAAAAAGTTTTCCTCAGATTAAAAGATGGTGGATAAAATATGGTGTTACTTGGATGGAAGAAATTCATAGTAATTTTGTTTTTTTGCCTTGGGTTATTGAGAAAAAATTTAAAGAATTTTAAAAAA
>CALLVF010000004.1 GCA_938010745.1 uncultured Patescibacteria group bacterium
CCTTGATTTTTAAGAAGAAAATAAATTCCAATTGCCTGAATAAAAGTAAGAGGAATTGTTAAAAAACGAGTATATTGATTAATCTTAAATCTGCCATATTCGCCCTCTCTAGAAAGAGCTTCTAATTGAGGAAAAATTACCGTTGAAAGCTGCATAATAATTGAGGCATTGATATAAGGATTGAGTCCAAGAGCCATAACTGAAAAATTAATCAGCGTTCCACCAGAAAAAATATCCAAAAGGGATAAAAATTGATTTTGAGTAAAAAGAATTCTTAATTTTGACAAATCAATTGATGGAATAGGTAAAAATGCAAAGATTCTAAATACAAAAAATACAAATAAGGTAAATAAAAGCTTTTTCTTTAATTGGGGATCACTAACTAAAAGTTTTAACTTATTTACTGTTTCTTTCATAAAATTTTTTCTTTTTTAATTTCTTATTTAATTTCGACTTATTTCGACCTTTTCCTCGCAAAAGTGGAAATCTTTTTACAACCCGTCCCTGACCACCTTCAAAATAGAGCGGAATTGACTCTCGAGCTTTTTGATGACGAGTAGTCCCGCGACCTGACTTGGCTCCTTTACCACTTCCTAAACCTCTACCTAAACGTTTCTTTTTCCTTGTAGTTATTTTTGGCAACGAAGATAATAAATTTTTCATTTTTTTTATTTAACTTTTAATTTTTTTAAAGCATTAATTACAGCATAAGCATTGACGATTTGATTTCTTGATCCAATAATTTTACCTGAGGCATTGTAAATACCAGCTAAGCTAAGAATAACTCTTGCTACACTACCAACTTTTAAACCGGTACCTACTGGAGCAGGTTTTAAAAGAACGCGCGCAGCTTTATATTTTATTAAAATTTCATGAGGTAAAGTCTCGTTTTTTATATTTAATTTTATCATGTGTTTTTTTGCATAATTTACTGCTTTTTGAATAGCGGGAGGCACTTCCAAAGCTCGCCCTAATCCTATACCTACCCTACCATTTTTATCACCTACAGCAACTAAAGCGGAAAAAGTGACGTAATTTCCTCCAGGAATTTTTTTAGATACTCTTCGAATTAATAGTACTTTTTCCTCAATTTTTATTTCTGTTTCTTTTTTTTGTCCTGACATGGTTTTTATAAATTAAAAATAGTAATTAAATTTTTATACCTCCTTCTCTTAAGCCTTGGGCTAGAAATTTTACTCTTCCTTTGTAAGCGTAAATTCCTCGATCAAATACAGCGCTTGAAACTTCTTTTTCTTTAAGATTTTTTGCTAAATTTAACCCTACTAACATTGCTTCTTCTTTTTTATTCTTTTTATTGGTTTCTCTAATTTCGTTATTTTTCCTCAGTTGCAAACTTGAAAATGCTGCTAAAGTTACTCTTTTTTCATCATCAATTGCTTGTGCATAAATATATCTATTTGATCTGAAAACAGAAATTCGTGGCCTTATCGCCGTCCCAATAATTTTGCTTCTTACCCTTAATTTCCGTCTTAATTTTTTATCAGTGGTTATTTTTTTCATATTAATTTTGGTTTATTTTAATTTATTATTTAACTGAACCAGCGGCCTTTACTTTCTTACCAGGTTTTATTCGAAGTTTTTCCCCCTCAAACCGAATCCCTTTCCCTTTATAAACATCAGGTCTTTTAAGCATCTTAATCTGGTAAGCCACTTGGCCAACAAGTTGTTTATCAACACCTAAAACCACAACTTTATTAGCCCCCTCAACTTGGAATTTAACACCTTCTACCTTTTTAAAAATTACTGGATGAGAATAACCAAGTTTAAAAACCAAATCTTCCCCTTGTAATTTTACATTATATCCAGTACCTACTACTTCCAGTCTTTTTTGCCAGAGTTTTTCTACTCCAACAACTGCATTTGAAATTAATTGTCTAAATAATCCATGAAGGGCTTTGGTTTTGTTTGAGTTATCTTTTCTTTTTATATAAATTAATTTATCATCGATCTTAATTTCAAGAGTTGATGGAACGGCAATTGTAATTTCCCCCTCGGGACCCTTAATAAAGACGTTTTGCTTATTCAATGTTACCTTTGTTTTTTCTCCAATTGTTATCGGTTTTTCGCCAATTTTTGACATAATTTTTTACCAGATATTAAATAACAATTCACCTCCAACCTTCAATTTATATGCTTCTTTATTGGTTAAAATTCCCTTGGAGGTGGAAAGGATTGAAGCACCATAACCTCCCAAAACTGGCTTGAGCTGGCGATAAGAAACATAATATCGCCGACCAGGTTTGGAGTAAATTTTAACATCCGTTAATGCCGGAACACCATCTTTGTATGAAAGCTCTATGGTAATTTCTTTTATCTTATCACCTTTTACCTGGTAATTTTTAATAAATTTAAGCTCAAGTAATTTTTTAAGCACATTTTCCCTAAATTTAGAATAGGGACTAATAACTGTTTCTTTTTTGGAAAGATACCCATTTTTTATCCTAATTATTAAATCGATAACAGAGTTATTCATAAAAATATCAATAATAACTTCTATGTTGGTTCAATAATTTTCTTAGTTACCTTTCCATGACTTCTAAAAGTCCGCGTGGGAGCAAATTCTCCCAATCGGTGACCAACCATCGCTTCAGAAATCAACAGTTCTATAAATTTTCTTCCGTTATGAACAGCAATTCGATGACCAACAAACTCAGGTGATATTTGAGAATCTCTGGCCCATGTTTTAATAGGACTCCTGTCTCCAGTTTTCTTTTGCTTCAAGATTTTTTTTAATAATTTTTGGTCAATATATGGACCTTTTTTTAATGATCTACTCATAAAATTTATTAAAAAATTTAAACCATGATATTTTTTACTTAGCTACCAAGATATTTTTTTAACTCCAGGAATTTCTCCCTGTAATGCTTTTTGGCGAAAACAAATACGACACATCCCAAATCGACGGATAAAACCTCTTGCTCGACCACAAAATGGACAACGATTTCGATATCTTACTGCATATTTTTGTTTTTTTAAAAACTTAACTTCATCAGATTTTTTTGCCATTTTTTATTGAATTTTTTGACTTTTAATTTTTTTTAAAGGGAATCCCCATCAATTCAAAAAGAATTTTACCCATGTTATGATTTTTTGCGTTAGTAACTATTGTTACCTCCAAACCTCTTATTTTATCAATTTTGTCAAATTCTATCTCAGGAAAAATTGTTTGCTCTCTAAAACCTAAATTTAAATTACCATTTTTATCAATGCTTTTTTCTGATATTCCTCTAAAATCTCTAATTCGAGGAATAACAATTTTAACTAATTTTTCTAAAAAATCATTCATTCTTTTTCCTCTCAAAGTTACTTTAACACCAATTGGTAAACCCTTTCTAATTTTAAATGCGGAAATTGATTTTTTAGCTTTGGTAATAATGGGTTTTTGACCGGTAATTAAGGCTAATTGCTCTTGAATTTTTTCTAAAACATCTTTATTATTAACTGCCTCGCCGGCACCTACATTAACTACAATTTTTACTAATTTGGGTACTGCCATAGGATTGGTTAACTTCATTAATTTCATCGCTTTCGGTTTAACCTCATTATTATAAAAATCTTTAAATGACATAAGCTTTATATTTAACTAACAAGATTTATAATTTACTTTGACATTTTTTACAAATTCTTATTTTCTTATTTTTTTCAATAATATAACCAACCCTTGTTGGCTGACCACATTTTGGACAAATCAACATCACTTTACTAGAGTCTAAAGGTCGAGGAACTTCAACTATTCCCCCCTGAGGTAATTTATCACTTTTTTTTACATGTCTTTTAAAAATATTAATTCCAGTAATTAATAATTTTTTGCTTTTTCGGTATACCTTTTCTACTGTTCCTTCCCTTCCCTTATCTTTTCCATAAATTACTTTAACTTTGTCACCTTTTTTTAATTTCATAAACTTAAAAATTTTTTTAAATTTTTAATATATTTCTTCTGCCAAACTTACAATTTTACTAAATCCCCTTTCTTTTATTTCATAAGCAATAGGACCAAAAATTCTTGTTCCTTTTGGCTCGCGACTATCAGCTGATGCTAAAATTACACAGGCGTTATCATCAAAGCGAATATAACTACCGTCAACCCTTCGATATTCTTTTCTAGTTCTCACAATAACTGCTGAGTACATCTCTCCCTCTTTAACTTGAGCATAAGGAATAACTTCCTTAACAACAACTTTTATTACATCTCCCAAATAAGCAAAACGACGATTACCTGATTTTGGCAAACCGATCATCATCACTTTTTTAGCTCCAGTATTGTCAGCAACATTTAAAATCGATCTTAACTGTAACATAATTTTTTAAAAAAAAATTAAATTTTTTAAATTAACTTTTTATTTTTTCTATTTTATTTTTTTGTTCTGATTTTGAAATATCTGATTTATCATCGGAAATTTTTCCTTCAACTATAAAATGTTTTTCTTTTGATATCGGTCTTGTCTCAACAATTTTCACCCAATCTCCTTCTCTTAAATCAAACTTTTCGTTATGAGCTTTGTATTTTTTATGCCTTTTGATAACTTTTTTGTAAAATGGATGTCTAAATTTTCGCTCCACTTTAACAACAACAGTTTTTTGCATTTTTGTTGATACAATTTGACCAATTAAACTTTTTTTCATAGTCACTTTTTTAACTTGTTAATTTTTGCATATTTTCTATTTGTCTCTTTTCGTTAATTAAAGTTAAAATTAAAGCTAACATTTTCTTTTTTTTCTTTAAAAGATTAGTGTCTTTAGGAAGTGACACTTTTTCCTCCAATTTTAATCGCCCTATCTCTTGCCTTAGCTTATAGGCTTCTTTTTCCAATTCTTTTCTTGTTTTTGCCATTAATTCTTTAGTTATTTTCCTCATAATTCTTTTTTTACTATTTTCGTTTTCACTGATAATTTTGAACCCACATTTTTTAAAACCTGATAACTTTCCTCATCACTTAAACCACTTATTTCAAAAAGAATTCTTCCGGGAGAAACTGAGGCCACATAAAAGGCAACATCTCCTTTTCCTGCCCCCATCGTTACCTCCGGTGGTTTTTTACTATAAGGCTTATCAGGAAAAATTCTGATCCAAAACTTACCTGATTTTCTTGTTGCACGTGCTAAAATCACCCTTGCTGCTTCAATCTGACTATCTTTTATCCAGCCTGATTCAAGACTTTTTAACCCGAAATTTCCATGCACTAATTCATTCCCTTTAATTGCTATTTTTCTCCATACTCCTCTAAATTGTTTTCGATACTTTTGTCTTTTTGGTGCTAACATTTTTATCTACTGTAATCCGTTAATTTAAGGGAAATTGAAAATTTTTATTTGCAAATCCAAACTTTTACCCCAACATAACCTGATTTAGTTAATGCTGGGTACTTGGCAAAATCAATATCAGCTCTAATTGTTGATGTGGGAATAGTCCCCTGAAAATATTTTTCTCTTCTTGAAATCTCCGCTCCCGCGATTCTTCCTCCAAGTTGTATTTTTACTCCTTTAGCTCCAGCCTCAATTACTCTTTCCATCATTCCATGCACAACTCCTCGGTGAGGAAAATTTCTTACTAACTTTTCAGCAATCAATTGAGCAACATAGTAAGCATTAAGATATGGTTTTTTAACTGGTTCGACTTTTAAATCAATTTTTAGTTCTTTACTTTTTTTGAAATTATCGTCTTTAATATTGGAAA
>CALLVF010000005.1 GCA_938010745.1 uncultured Patescibacteria group bacterium
TTCATTTTTAAAATTAAAAAAAATTACTCCTGCTGAAATTAATAAAATCAAAAAGCTGATAATTAGCTCTTTTTTCATAATATAAAAAATTAAACTTTTAATTATTTAAATGGTTAATCATAATATTGTAAGACACAATCGCTGCTGCCACAATCACATTTAAACTTTTATTTATCCCCCACATCGGAATTTCAACAATCTTATCGGCTAACTCTAAAGTTTCTGGTTTGACACCATACGACTCATTGCCAAAAATCAAAACCACAGGCAAAGAATACTTTGCTTTATAATAAGGAATTGATTTTGGATGTTGTTCAACAGCAAAAACACTTAACTTTAAACTTCTAACATCCAACTTTTTATTTTTTTTAGGTGTTATTTGTTTGATGTTAGATCTTAGACATTCCAAAGTCTCTTTTACTGTCTTTTTATACTCCCATGGCACTATTTTATAAGTCCCAATCGAGGCTTTTTTAATCCGAGAATTTGGTGGTGTTTGCGTCTCACCTACTAAATACATCTTTTCAACTGCCAAAGCATCAGCTAAGCGAAAAAGCCCGCCGATATTATAAGTATCATAAATATCCTCCAAGATAAAATAAATTGGATTTCTTTTAACCTCTTTTACCACTCCCCTCGCCCGTTTCTCTTCAAGTTCGCGCAATTGTTTGGCATTAAGTTTCATCTAACATCTAACTTATAACTTCTAACAATTTTTTTACAATTTAATCAAACCATAAATTAATTTAGCAATTTCGTCTAATTTAACCAGAAAATTTTGATAATTTTCCTTACTGATTAATTTAATTTCACAACAAAAATAAAGAAGATATTTTACTTCTTTAAGAGAAGAATAAGCAACATTAAAAAACTGTTTCTTTTCTTTATCTGAAATTCGAGCGTTACCCTCAGTAATATTTAAAGGAGTAGAAATAACTGCTCTTCTTAATTGCTCTCCTAAAGAAAATTGATAGATTTGAGGAAATTTTAAAGTTATTAAAAAGATTTCTTTTGCCACTAAATGAACCTTTTCCATTAAAACATTCTTTCTTTTCATAAATAAATTTTAATATAAAGTTCTCTTAATTTTTAGATGTTAATTGTGACGTTAGGTGTTAATTATCCTATAGTTGACTTTTAAACAATCCTGTAGTATAATATAGCGAATATGAAAAAAATAATTGTCTTTTTTCTATTAGCTATATACTATTTATCAGCAGATAAAAATACCGTTGTCGCTCAATATGGTCAGTACGGTCAGTACGGTCAACCTTCACCCTCTTATTATATTTTAATTGATAAATTTGTTGGTAAACCTAGCTTTGAAAAAGACGCAAAAAATTATAAATATGTTGATAATCTATCACCATCTGATCCTCGCTTCCGCCCCGGGCAAGAAATTTTCTTTAAGATAAAAGTTAAAAACACGAGCATCAACAAGTTAACTAATGTTATTGTTAAAGATCATGTCCCCTCATACCTGGAACCAATAGAAGGCCCTGGCAACTGGGATACTAACTCAAGAGTTATCAGTTGGAATGCCGGTGATTTTGAAGTTGGGGAGGAAAAGGTCTACTATGCTAAGATGCAAGTATACCCTCAAGATAAATTACCTACCGATAAGGGATTGTTTTGTTTGGTAAATAAAGCTGTTGCCTACAGTGAAAATAAAGCATCTGATGAAGATACAACGCAGTTTTGTGTAGAAAAAGAAGTTTTAGGCACCTCAAAAATTCCATCTGCCGGACCAGAAATGGGAGCTTTGTTTATCTTTGGCAATATATTAACCGCTGGTTTTGGATTGTGGTTAAAAAATCTAACAACTAAAAATTAACGTTTAGCATCTAACGTCTAACATCAAACATTTAACTTTTAACTTAATAAACTTCCTAACTTTTAAACTTTAAAAATATTTTTTATTTACTACTCAAATATCATTCCATCTAATCTTTTAACTTGCTTTAAAAAATCCTCCATTTCTTTGGGGTTGAAAGGAACAATCATTTTTGGATAGTTTTTAGGTCTTAAACAATTGTCAAATACTTAATAAAGAAATGACATCAAAATCAACCTCATATTTTTCTTGCATTGTTTTAATTAATTGTTCAAAACTACAATCAGTTTTTCTTATACTAAAATAAAAATCAACAAAATCTCTAGCTCTGACTCGATGAAAAATCGTATAAAGCTTATCAACAATAATATCCCACAAACTGGCAATATTTAATTTCCGGTATTTTTTACTGTTTCTAATTGTTTAAAAGACTGATAGACAAAACATATTTTTAAAAGAAATTTATAAGTAAAATTTAAATTATAAATTGCGATCCCTAAAATGCTTTTTTTTCAATCTTTGCTTTTAATTCCTTGGAGATTTTCTTAATAAAATTGTAGTAATCAGATGATTAAACTCAGTTTGAGAAAAAAAATCTAAATCCTCCGAATAGCGATGATGAAGATAAAATTGAGATAGAGCGGTGCCACCGGTAAAATAAAACCAGTCGGTTAAATCCTCTTCCCTAATGGCTAGGTCCAAAACGAAATGTTGGCTGGGAGTGAGAATATTTTTCCCCATAATAAATATTCTATCAATCTTTTTTTATAAGGGTCATCAATCTGGTCTTTAATCTTTGGCCAGGCTTTTTTTAACTGCCTTTTATCAATTTTCTCTCCTGGCGTCAAACCAACCTCATTAATAATATTAACCAACCGCCAAAGTTTATAAACTTCTGGATCCTCCTTTTTAAATTTTTTCTCATCAACTGACCAATGAACCATAAAAAAAATTATACAACAAAA
>CALLVF010000006.1 GCA_938010745.1 uncultured Patescibacteria group bacterium
AATATTTTTTTGAAGCGCAAACAAGGGATGATTTGATTTGGGCAAAAATTTATGCCAAAAATAATAACATTCCCATATTTATTTTGGGAGGAGGTTCAAATTTAGTTCCTCTTAAGCATAAGATTGCAGGATTAGTAGTCCTTAACCGTTACATTAAAAAAGAAGTGATTAATGAAGATAAAGATTATGTTGAATTATTAATTTCATCTGGCTATGTTGTTTCAAGATTAGTCGGTGAGATAATTAACAAAGGTTGGGGAGGATTTGAGTATCATCTAGGCCTGCCTGGAACTGTCGGTGGAGCAATATATATGAATTCTAAATGGACTAAACCTTTAAATTACTTTGGTCAAAATTTATCCTATGCTTTTCTTATTGATCAAAACGGTAGTGTTAAAAAAGTTGGTAAAGAGTATTTCAATTTTGACTACGATTATAGCATCTTACAAAGAACTAGAGAAATTGTTTTGGAAGGGGTTTTTAAATTAAAAAAGACTGATCCATCAATTCTATCTCAAAGGGCTCATTTAGTTTTAAATTATCGAAGAGAGACACAGCCATTTGGCGTTGCAACCGCTGGATGTTTTTTTAAAAATGTTGGTAATATATCAGCTGGTTATTTAATTGATAAAGCGGGGCTGAAGGGTTTTTCTTATGGTGATTGGGTTATTTCTAAAATCCATGCTAATTTCATTATTAACAGAGGTAATGGTAAGCAAGGGGATTTGCAAAAACTTATCATGGAGATTAAAAAAAGAGTAAAAGAAAAGTTTAATATTGAACTTGAAGAGGAAGTAATAATGAATTTAAACTAAAATAAAGCGAGTATTTTTATCTGATTTTTAAAATTATTAAGTAAAAATTTTTTAAATAATTTTTTATGGAGGGGGTTTTCATTGTTAAAGGAGGTAAACCACTTAGGGGTAAGGTTAATTTATCCGGAGCTAAAAATGTTGCTTTAAAAATAATAATTGCAAGTTTAATGCTTGATGGAGAAGTGATTATTAGAAATATACCTAGAATAGGGGATGTTTGTGAACTTGTTCAATTAATAAATAACTTAGGTGGTAAAGCAGAATTTATAGAAAAAAATGTTTTAAGAATATCAGGTAAAAATATTAATAAGAACAGAATTGATTTTTTTCACGGATCAAAAATAAGAGTTTCTTTTATGCTAGCTGCTCCTCTTTTGTATAAATTTAAAAAGTCCTTCATCCCTAATCCTGGTGGTTGTCGAATTGGTTCAAGACCAATTGATCGAATTGTTGAAGGAATGAGAAGTTTAGGAATAAAGGTTGATTATGATTCAAGCACTGGCTATTACAGAGCTATTCTTAAAAATAAGCCAAGTGGGTTTTATCGATTTGCTAAGTCTTCTCATACGGGGACAGAATTTTTAATTCTTTTATCAGTTTTTGGTAAAGATAAAATAGTGATTGAAAATGCCGCACTCGAACCTGAAGTTGATGAGTTAATCCGATTTTTAAATGAATCAGGAGCAAAAATCTATCGTAACAAGACAACAATTGAAGTCTATGGCGTATCTAAATTAAAACAAAAAAAAGATTTTTTTGTAATTGCTGACCGAAATGAGGCTGTTACTTATGCTAGTCTGGCAATTGCTAGTCGAGGAGAAATTACTCTCGGTAAAATTCCTTTTTATTTAATTGAAAGATTTGTTAAAGAGTTAAAAAAAGCTGGAGGAGGTTTTGAAAGATTAACAAATCAATTCTACAGATTTTATTATCAAAAAGAGCTGACTGCCTCAAAAATTGAAACGTCACCTTATCCAGGATTTATGACTGATTGGCAACCACTTTGGGCAGTATTAATGTTGAAAGCATCTGGAAAATCTGTAATTGTTGAAAGAGTTTTTGAGGACCGTTTTTCTTATGTTGCTGAGTTAAACAAATTAGGAGCTAAAATAAGATTTGTTGATTTGTTAGTTAAAAATCCTCAAGATTATTATTTTTTCAATTACAATCCGGAGAAAAAATATCATCAAGCGATTGAAATATTTGGGCCACAAACTCTTCATAATGGTGTACTTAACATTACCGATTTAAGAGCAGGTGCTACCTTAGCAGTAGCGGCATTAACAGTAGATGGTGAATCAGTAATCAATGGTGCTTCCATTCTTGAGCGTGGATATGAAGATTTTGTTGAAAAAGTTAGTAATTTAGGAGGACAAATTAAAAAAATATAATATCGTGAAAAAAATAAAAAATATTTTAATTTTAGCTGGTGGAGATAGTACACGTTTTTGGCCATTGAAAAGTAAGCCAATATTTTCTTTTTTAGGTAAACCAATCTTGCTTTATCTTATTGAAAAACTTTCTTATTATGGAGAAAATATTGCGGTTGTTTGTCATTCTTCATTTAAAGAGAAATTGACTTCATTGTTTAAAGATAACATTAAAATAATTTCACAAGATTTTAAACTCACTGGTATGGCTGGAGCAATATTATCAACCAAAAACTATATATCAGGAGAAGTTTTAATTGTCAATGGGAGTGATTTTTTAAATTTAAAAATTCTGGATAATTTTATAGATAAAATAAGGAAAGAAAAATTAGAGTTACAAACTGTGGCAAAAAAAGTAAATGATTATTTTCCTGGGGGTTATTTAAAGATAAAAGATGGAAAAATTATTGAAATCGTAGAAAAGCCACTTCCTGACAAGGTTCCTTCTCAGTTAATAAAGTTAGTGATTGATTATTTTTCTGATTTTACAAGTCTAATTGAGGCAATTGAAAAAGTAAAAACTACTAAAGATGATCAATATGAACAGGGATTAAATTTTCTACTTAAGACAAGTAAAAGAAATGGTTACCTCTCATATAATGATTTTTGGTACACCTTAAAGTATCCTTGGCAGGTTTTATCTTTGATGAGTTTTTTCTTAAATAAGTTACCAAAGGACAAAATCAAACTGGGAAAAAACGTTAAAATAGGAAAATCTGTAAAAATTGTGGGGCCAACATATATAGGTGACAATAGCATAATAGGGGATTATGTATTGATAAGAGAAAGTCATGTTGGCGCTAATTGTTTAATTGGAAGTTTTTCGGAGGTAGCTCGTTCATATATTGCTAACAATGTTTCCCTTCACCGTAATTATGTTGGCGATTCAGTTATTGATAGTAATGTTTTGGTAGGAGCTGGGGCAGTTTTTGCTAATTTTCGTTTTGATGGTGAACCAATTAAAAAAAGTGGTCTTAAAAAATTAGGAGCGATAATTGGTGAGGGATCAAGAATCGGGGTGAATACTACGATTTTACCGGGGGTTAAAATCGGTAGAAATACTTTTATTGGCCCGGGGGAAACAATAATGAAGGATGTTGAGGATAATAAATTTGTTTTTAAGGGAAAAATAAAAAGTAATATCTCTTTATGAAAAAAATAACAGTAATTGGTGGAGGGACTGGGACATTTATTGTCCTGTCAGCATTAAAAAAATTCCCTATAGATTTGGGGGTGGTTGTTTCCATGATGGATTCTGGTGGTTCAACTGGTAAACTTCGCGATCAATTGGGAGTTTTACCTCCTGG
>CALLVF010000007.1 GCA_938010745.1 uncultured Patescibacteria group bacterium
AATCGTAACTGTCCAATAACTGCCGTTACCCTACGAGCACATTACTACGGCAGAAAATACTTAGAAATTTCTCATTTTTAATTTTGAATTTGGATTTTAATTTCTAATGCCTGACAGAAAATAACGAATTTCTATTTTTTATTTGCTATTTAACATTGGATGTTTTATATTGTTTATATGCTTTGTCCAAACTGCAACCAACCAATGAATTTAGTTATAGCTGATGATCAAAAAATTCTTCATTGTTCAAACTGTGGTGGTTCTTTTTTTGAGGAAAATGGTATTAACAAAATTACACTAAATACTGCCCAAACGCTAGCGGAGGATAAAAAAAGTGATGAGATTTCAAGCAATGAAAAAAAATGCCCAAAAGATCAAACTCTTCTTAAACCAATCTTGCCTAATTGTAACCAATCTCACCAGATCTCATCGCATATTTCAGACGACATCACTCTTCTTCACTGCCAAAAATGTCGAGGAATTTTTGCTTATCCAGATGATTTAATAAGTTTAAAAAAAACACAAGTGGCAAAAATTGAGTATTACAAACACTGGCAATTACCTCTTAATCTTTTAAAAAAAACAATTATCTTAGGAGTAGGTGCCCTAATTTTTACCGCAGTAATTGTCAATTATACTTATTTTCAAAAAGCTTTAAATCAAGCCAATGCCTCTGACTTGATAAAAAAACTCTATCTTTCACGCTCAGCTAATTATCTTTTTTTATTTTTCAAAACGGAAAAACCTTTTCGCTCAAAGGTAATTTTTCAAGATGCAACTGACAAAAAAATTATTAAAAAAATATTGTCCCCTCAACCAAAAACTATTCATCAATTAACAACTACAGAAATCAATCTAGAAAATGATATTTATTATCAAATTGTTTTAACTCAAGAAAATGGATTGGAAATAAAAACTGAAGTCAAAAGATTAATAATGAATAATTGATTCTTCACAAAGAGGAAAATAAAAAGTTTTCTCATTACTTTATTAAAATTAATATTTTCTTAATCTTTTTAAAACATTCTCAATTTTTTGTACATCCTTAAGTTCTTGAGCAGCAATTAAAGGATCAATTATGTTAACAGAAAGACCTGTACCCAACTCAAAACCAGCTCGATGAACCAGGCGTGGAATAATTCGTAAATACCAGTTATTTCCTGGGTATATATAAAAATTATATGCAAAATCATCTTTTATTAACTTATATTTTTTGGTTACTTTTTTAATACTTTTTAGAGTACCTTGAAATATCAGAGCCAAATCTGAAATTTCCTCATCAGTAATATCACCAAAATAAGTATTGTCTTTTTTTGGAGTAATCCAAACTTCGTAAGGCCATTGAGAAAAATCTGGGCAATAAACATAAAAAAATTTATTATCTTTAACAATGTTATTCAGTGGTTCACGCGTTAAGGTGTCAAGATTAATCTGAAAAGGAATAACTACTAACTGTGAATGTGGATGTGTTAATGAAGCTCCCGAATGCTCTCCGTGATTGCAAAAAATTAAAACTTGACCTTTACTTCTAAAATATTGAAAACGAGCCCGGTACGCTTTCAAAATAAACTCCACTTGAGTTAGTGGCAACTCATCGATGTCTTTTTCATGATCCGGTGAATGAACAATAACTTCATGAAAATCAGTAATTGGATATTTGTTTGAAAATACTCTTACCTTCCAACCCGGTTTTCCTTTCTCACCTTTTCCTATACGAAAGGTTTCTTCTGGCGTCATTTTTTCATGATTTGGACAGAAAACACAAAAAATTTTTTTCTTGTGAAAATTATCTTCTGGTCGATGTAGTCTTTGCTGAGAAATGATTACCCAGCGACGTGATGAAATATCAGGAATATATTTACTCATGAAACGTTAAAATTATTTATTAATTTTTCTTAAATCTTAGTATAAAAATTTGTCTGTCAAAATTCAATAAATAAAAATGTGATAAATTCTATTTAAAATTTATTTTCAATCTATAAAAATAATTTAAGACAATAAACATTTAAATCATAAAAAAATTTAGAAAATCTTTTATTTTAAAATAAACTAAGAGATCAAATAATAAAATATGCTAATAAAGTTAAAGCTCTATAAAAAAACAATTAGAATTTAAAACAATCAATGCACAAGAAATATTTAAAAATTTTTTATAATTTTGAATAAAGAATTAATCCTAAAAAGAATCAATGAGAATTTTATTTTTCATTGCTGAATTTGGCACAAATACTCGCAAGTGATATAATATAAAAGTTTTTTTATATTAACTAACAATTTAGTTTGGATAAAAAATTTTTATGAAGGTTTTATATCTTTACATGTTCCCCCTTTGGGGTAATGGCTCTGGTAATTGGCTGCGAAGATTAACTTACCACCTTAAAGAAAAATATGAAAACAATTTTCAATCAGCCATTGTTGCTCCTGAATCAAGGGTTTTAAAACATGCCAAAATTTTTAGACTCAAACCCCCGCGAATGGGGGTTTTTGTTGGTAATCCCGAGCTTCCCCAAGATAAAAAATATTCAAAATTTTCTAATCAAGAATTTTTACAAGTTTTTACCTACTATCTTATCCGCACGGCAAAAGCAATTGAAAAATTTAAACCCGATCTTATCCATGTTTTTCATACAGCTTTTTTGCCAGCGGTGGCAATAAATTTAGCTAATCTTTACAAAATTCCCTTTATCATTACCACTCACGGCAGTGATCTTTATTATTTTAATGAAGATGGCAGGTGGAAAGCTAGTACTCGTGATGCCTCTGTTAGAGCAAAATTTATTACCGCCAACAGTAACTTCACCCGAGAGTGGTACCTTCAGATGTTTGGTAAAGATTTAGCAAAAAAAATTAAAACGATTCCTGCTGGTGTTTCCTCAAATCCTAATGCTAGCAAAGATCCTTCTTGGATTGATAAAAAATATAATTTTAAATACGACAAAATGGTCCTTTTTACAGGAAGACTAACTGAACACAAAGGAGTTGAATACCTTATAAAAGCTGCAAGACAAATAAAAGCTGAAATTGTCATTTTAGGTGATGGACCTGAAAGAAAATATTTAGAAAGTTTAATATTAAATTATAAATTAGATAATGTCCATATGCTTGGCTATTTTTCTCAAAAATTAGAAACTATCAATGACTTTTACGCTAGAGCCAATATTTATGTTGTCCCCTCAGTTTGGAATGAACCTCTAGGATTAGTAATTCTTGAGGCAATGGCTCATAAAACACCAGTTATTGCCTCAAGAAAAGGTGGGATTACCACTTTAGTTAAAGATGGCTTCAATGGTTTTCTTGTTCGCCCTCGAGCTCCAGGATTGATTGCGCAAAAAGTGAATTTACTACTAAATGATGATAAATTAAGACTAAAAATGGGTGAAAGAGCACTTAAAACGGTTATCGAAAAATTCTCCTGGGAAAAAATTGCAACAAAATTTTATAATCTTTATGAAAAATCACTTCATAAATTAAACAATAATCATCAAAAAAAATCTCAATAGAAAAAAGTAAAATCCAAAAAAAATTAAAAGGAAATTTTTTGAAAATTTTAATGTGCTAGAATAAATTTTATGATAAAAACCTCAATCATTATCCCCTGCTACCAACGTGTTAGTCAAACCTTAAAAACTATTGAGTTAATTTTTGCCTCAAAAGGTTTAAATCAACATTTTCAAGCAGAAGTTATTATTGCTGACAGTTCGCCTGATCACCAATTAAAAAAGGCTCTTGCTGAAAAATTTGCTAATAAAATTATCTATACTCGTCCCCAAAAACCAGGGATTGCTACCAATAAAAACCAAGGAGCAAAAGTGGCTCAAAATCCTATCTTAATCTTTTGTGATTCAGATATGGAGGTTGAACCAAATACAATTTTGAACACAATTAATGCTTTGAAAAAATACCCAACCGCCGCTGCCCTAACCGGTCAAGTTATTTGGCGCAGTGGTCCAAAAGATGGTCAACTTGATCGCCCCCGACCAGAAGACCGAATGATGACCATTGAAGGAATTACTTACACTGAAGCCATTTACTCAAGATATATTGCCACCTACAAACAAGTTTTTTGGGAAGTAGGTGGTTATGATGAGGAGGTTTTTAATATGCGCGGTGAAGGATCTGATTTATCAGTGCGTTTTTGGAGAGATGGTTATCCTTTAGTTTTCGATAAAAATATAATTGTTCACCATGTCCATGAAACCGAAGGAGGGATAATAAGGGGTGTTTCTCATCCTGAATGGGGTATTGCCAAAGATCTTTTAATTTTGGCTTATAAATACGATATTGATGATGAAAGTAAAAATTTTGTCAATACAGTAGCAGCTAATTTTGAGAAGTTTGGAAAAGAGGGTTATTATAGAATTATTGAAGGTATAAAAAATAACTACGATTTTATTGCAACAGTAAAGCCAATTATTGATCAGCAAAAAAAACAAATGAAAGCAATTTTTGATTTCAAGTTTTTGGAGATATTTTCTCAAAAAGAATTATTTAATCAATGCATCAGTCAGGCAAAACATAGATTAGCTAAAATTAGAAAAGAAGTATTTTATGAGTAAAAAAAAACTAAAGATTGCCCAGTTAGTTCTACCCTGGATTTCGTTACCGCCACTAACTTATGCTGGCACGGAAAGAGTTGTTTATAATTTAACTGAAGGATTGGTAAAAAAAGGCCATCAAGTGACTTTATTCTCCGTTGGTGAATCAAAAACTTCTGCTTGCTTAGAATATGTTTTTGAAAAAGCTCTAGGATTGCAGACTGATGTAATGAAAACTTTAAAATCCTCTTTTTATCCTTTAATCCATGTTGCCCATTGTTTTGAAAAACAAAATCAGTTTGATATCATTCACTCCCACGCTCAATTTCTTGCCCTTCCTTTTGCTACCATCTCAAAAACTCCCTCGCTTCATACCTTTCATCGATCTTATGATTCCCTCTCAGAAGACGAAAATGATCTAGTTTTAAGATACGGAAAAAAACTAAACTTTACCTCAATTAGTAATCACCAAAGAATTCCCGGTGTCAATTTTGTCGCCACCGTCTATAATGGGGTTGACACTGAAAAATATAAACCAACTACCTCTCCTAAAAGAAATTTTCTTTTCTGGGCGGGTCGAATAATTGAAAAAAAAGGACCCAAAGAAGCAATTGAAGTGGCAAAAAAACTTAATTTTCCCTTGATTCTAGCCGGGGCAATCACAGAAGTGGATTATTTTGAAAGTGAAATAAAAAAAGAAATCGATAATAATTTAATTCATTTCATTGGGGAAATTTCTGAAGATAAAATGATCGAGTTATTTCAAAATGCCTTGCTAACATTAGTGCCGATTAAATGGAATGAACCTTTTGGCTTAATTCCTGTTGAATCAATGGCATGCGCTACTCCCGTAGTTGCCTATGCCAACGGAGGAGTAAAAGAAACTGTTGTTGATGGATTAACAGGATATTTAGTTGAAGAAAAACTGGGAGTTAAAGAATTAGTCAAGAAAACAAGAGCTATTTTAGAAATGAACAAGGTGCAATACCAAAAAATTTCCAAGAATGCCCGTGAACATGTGGTAAAAAATTTTTCTCTTGAGAAAATGGTAAATGATTACGAAAAAGTTTATTATCAAATTTTAGGGCTATGAAAATCGCCATATTATCTCCACCCTGGATAGCGCTTCCGCCAACTGGTTATGGAGGGACTGAACGAGTGGTTTTTGAATTGACAGAAGGCTTAGTAAAAAAAGGTCATCAAGTTACCCTTTTCGCCACTGGCGATACAAAAACCTCTGCTCGCTTAAAGTATTATTACAAAAACGCCTTAGGCAACGATTGGAATAAAAAGCAAAGTCAATATTTAGCCCTTTATCATATCCACAATTTCATCTCGTTGGTAAAAAAAGAAAAATTTAATATTATTCACAATCACTCCTTTTACTTAACGTTATTTTTCCTATCTCTTATTAACACTCCTTTCCTTACTACTTTGCATAATCCCTTATATTCTAAAATTAAAGAGTTAGGCAGAGCTGATGATCGAAATATTGAGGAGAAAAGAAACATCCTTATTTATTTTAAAAATTATCCTTTTGTTAGCATTTCCAACCATCAACGAAAAGGATTACCTCAACTCAATTACATCAAAACTATTTACAATGGCGTTAAAGTAGATAAAATTAAATTCAGCCAAAAAAAAGGAACATATCTTGCCTGGTTGGGAAGAATAAGCCCAAAAAAAGGGGTTGATCTGGCAATAAAGGTAGCCTTAAAATTAAATCTTCCTCTTAAAATATCAGGATATATTGATCCCCTTGATCAACAATTTTTTGATGAGAAAATTAAACCTTTAATTGAAAAAAATTCCTCAACTATAACTTTTTTGGGAGAATTCAAAGATGAGGAAAAAAAGAATCAATTTTTAGGAGATGCTCTTCTTACTCTTTTTCCTTTGCGCTGGCATGAGCCATTTGGGATTGTCATGATTGAGTCTTTAGCAGCCGGAACACCAGTTGTTGCTTTTGCGCAAGGGTCTGTCCCTGAAGTTATAAAAGACGGCAGTACGGGATTTATTGTCAATCCAAAAGATACGCAAATCCAAGAAGACTTTATTATCAAAAAAACTGGGATTGAAGGACTGCACGAGGCAGTAGAGCGAATTTACTCAATGCCGGAAAATGAGTACCGACAAATAAGACACAACTGCCGCCTTCATGTAGAAAAGAATTTTACTGTCGAGAGAATGGTTGAGGAGTATGAGAAAGTGTATTATCAGATAATAAATTCAAAATCCGAATCTCAAATCTCAAAATGATAATTGAAAATTCAAAATTCAAAGCGCAAATGTCAAATTAAGAAGCTTTGGATTTGATTTGAAATTTGATTTTGACCTTTGAAATTATTGATTTTTGAGTTTTATGATTTATTTTTTAGTTGTTATTTTGAGATTTTAATTTTAAAGTTTGAATTTTTATGTATTCAGTCAAGGATATCTTAAAAAACTTCAATCCCCTAAAAGACAAGTACGTCTCTCATGATTTTCAAGCTTTTGGGATATATCTTGCTCAAAAATTAGATGATGAAAAAAGAAAAAGTCTTTATATTAAATTAGCAAAAAATATTCCACGATCGATTTTAGAGGAAGCATTAAGGTTTGTTTTGGATGCCAAAGCTAGAAAAAAAGGCGCTCTTTTTATGTGGAAGCTAAAAGAGCTAAACGCCTTTAAAACTGCAAAATCCAAATCTAAAACTTAAAAATGAAAACCTAAAATCCAAATTTCAAAAACAAAATTTCAAATGAAGATCAAAATCAAAATAATAAAATATAATTTAAGCTTTGAATTTGATTTGAAATTTGGACTTTGACCTCTGAAATTTTTAAATTTTGAGTTTTATAATATTTAATTATTAGCTTTTTTTAAGGTTTTAATCTCGCATTAAATTTTAAAAATATCCCCATGCCCAATAAGCTATCGATCCTATACCCTTTTCTTTTAAAAAGTTAGTTTTAATTTTTACTGATTCCTCATCCTCAAACCAAACAATGTGATAATAAAGATTATAAATCCCTTGATCATCTGCCTGTTTTGAGGAAATAACATAATTAATCTCAATTTCTTTACTTGCTTCATCACGCTTAATCAAGCAATTTTCAAAAAAACAAACAAAATTAGTATCAAATGAGAATAACTCATTTTTACTTGATTCTTGCCAAGAAGCTGCAGTAAGAAATTTTTCTTTGATCTGTTTTGTTGTTAAAGCTTTAGCTTGTTTTATTGGTCTTTTTTTCTCGTCAACCTGCCAATCATAACCATACATACCAAAAATGACTGTTAATTTTCCTGGCTTGACAAATTTTAAAAAATCATCAATCATGGTTTTGAAATCGTAACCAAAGTTGCCTTTTCCCTCAAAGGGAAAATTAGGTCCTGGCTGACCATAACTTTTGTGAAAATCATATGCCATTATCATTACCTCATCAGAATGTTCAGCTAAAAATTTAACATCAAAGGGCCGACTTCGATAAAAAGTATCACCATACAGGATAACTGCTATTTTTAAATTTTCACTTTTAATTTTTTCTTGAAAATATTGTACAAAATTGTTAATTCTTCTTACTATATCATCTGTTGGCAAACTGTTTATCTCCAAATCTAGCGCCACCCCTTGAAGATTATAGTTTTTTACTATATCCACTGTTTTTTTTGTGATTAAGAATTGCTCTTTTTCATCTGAAACCTGAGTTATTTTTAAGGCAAACCACACTTCACCTTTAAAATTTTGTTGCGATTGTATCAACTCATAAAAAACCGCAAAATTTTTCTCACTACCAAAATAGATTACTCTTTGATATTCATTTAAATGATTCCTCTCTGTTTCATTTTGAGTTGTTTTTAAATGATTAATTTGCCATTCGGGAACAAAAATCGTTTTCGATTTCTGAGAAGTAATTTGCTCAACTAAGTTTTTTCTTGGAAGAGAATCATCATTAAGTAGTTTATTTTTTAATCGCTTTTTTTCTTCGTGAAGTTCTTTTCTTTTCCCTTGTTTGTTAATTAGATCAAGTCCTAAAATAATTGCAAATGAAAAAATAAGAAATAAAGCAATCAAAAACAATTTCTTTCCCAAATAAATATATTTCATCTTAAAATTAAATTAAGAAGCATTCTGGTTTAATCTAAATCTAATCTCGAATGTGACGTAATCCCAAATATGCAAGTGCAATTGCGCCTGCGCCTATTGACCAAGGTTCTAATTGCTCTGGTGAAAAATACTGTGTTGCTGCTGCAGCTGCCAATGTGACTACTCCTGAGGTCGCTCTATATTTTTCATCTTTGAATAAACCCATATACCCACCAAAAGCTTCAATAAAATTTAATCTTCTAGAGAAAGTTGCTGTTGGCAATGCCGCCAATAATGATACTACAGTATGAGGAAGAACTCCTAATAATCCAAGAGCATTAGGTATCTCTCTGAGTATGTACAAAAGACCATAGACGCTTTCAGATGTACCTGATAAAAAATTTCTTAAATTGTCTAGAGATTTTCCGCTAGAAGCATCGGTGATACTTTTTGATATTTCCATAATTATAAAATAAATTTTTAATAATCTTTTTTTAATTATACACTTTTTCAGTTAAAAAATCAATAGTTAAATTAGTAAAAAAGTAAAAAAAGCAATGATAAAATTTTTAAAAAGAAGTTATAATTGAAACAGTTATCAGAAAAAAACAGAAAGATTGATAAATTTAATGTTAAAAATTGATAACGAATAGTGGGCGTGGTGATTTTTTATTTTTTTATTTGATTTTTAATCGCCTCAATTACTTGTCTTACTTCCTCCATCGAAGCTAAATAATAATATTTTTTTATCATACCTTTCTTCCATTCATAAATTAAAGGGATACAATATGGAACATTTACCTCAACTATTTCCTTATCTGAAATTTTATTTAAATACTTAATAATCGCACGAAGTGAATTACTGTGACCAGATAAAATTATATTTTCACCTTTTTTAAGAAGCGGTTCAATGTTTTTTTGGAAATAAGGAATAGTCCTTTCATAAGTATCTTTTAACGATTCAGAAGAAGGTAGTTCTTCCACTGGTACATCATTGTACAAGGGGTCAAAGCGAGGATGACGAGGGTCGGAGAATGAAAGTTTTGGAGGAGCAACGTTATAACTTCGTCGCCAGATATTAACTTGCTCCTCTCCATATTTTTCCACAGTCTCTGGTTTTTCTAAACCTTGTAATGCTCCATAATGCCTTTCGTTAAGATGCCAATCGCGATATAAAGGAATATTTTTTTGTCCCAGAACTTCCAGAAAAATCTCTAGAGTTTGATACCCTCTTTTTAAAACTGAAGTAAAACCTTTATCAAAATTGATGTTTTTTTCTCTTAAGCGTAAAGCGTATTTTTTTGCCATCTCTATCCCCTCTGGAGATAAATCTACATCAGTCCAACCAGTAAATTTTTTTGCCCAGGCTGTTAAACCATGACGAACGATGACTAAATAATTCATAAAAAATTCCTTTCCGATAATGTGAAATTTAGAAATTAAAGTAATAAAAAATACGGTAAATTACAATTCATTTTCAATTTCAATTAAACGATTATACTTTGCCAATCTTTCAGAGCGAGACATTGAGCCTGACTTGATAAAATCAGCCCCTACCCCATAGGCAAAATCAGCAATAAATGGATCCTCTGTCTCTCCAGAGCGATGAGAAACTATTACATGCCAATTATTTTTTTGAGCTAATTTAACTGCCTCAACTGTTTCCAAAACTGTGCCAATTTGATTAAGTTTTATCAAAACGGCATTGGTTGTTTTTTGATCAATTCCTTTTTTAATTAAGTTTGGGTCAGTTGTATAAATATCATCACCAACAACCATGGATGGAGAGATTTGACTTGTAAATTTAGAAAAATTTACCCAATCATCTTCAGCAAATGGATCTTCAAAAGAAAAAACCTTGTACTTATCTTTTAGCTTTTTATAATACAAAATTAGTTCATCACCTGATAAAACACAATTTTCTTTTTGAAAAAAATATTTTCCCTTTTGATAAAACTCAGAGGCGGCAGCATCTATCGCTAAATTAAAATCAGTATCATTCTTATAACCAAGCCTATCAGCTGCCTCTAAAATCAGCTCAAAAACTTCCTCGTTGTCAGACAAAGAGGGAGAAAAACCTCCTTCATCACCAACTAAAACAGAAAGTTTTTTTTCTTTAAGAATCTTGCCTATTTGGTGAAAGATTTCCGCTGCAATCCTTAACGATTTTGAAGGTTTGTTTGATTGAGGAGAAATTATAAATTCCTGGACATCAAAATTCCAATTTGCGTGCTTTCCGCCATTAACAACGTTTACCATCAATCTTGGAAAATTAGTTTTTTTAAATGAGTAGTATTCACTGATAAAACGCCAAAGAGGAATTTTTCTCGACAAAGCTATTGCTCTTACTAGTGATTGAGATACACAAAGAATGGCATTAGCACCAAGAAAGGACTTATTTTTTGTTCCGTCTTCTTTTATTAAAATTTTATCAATTACTTCCGGCTCTGCCTTCTGACCAACAATTAACTTTTTAATTTTATCATTTACATTTTCAATCGCCCTCAATACTCCCTTACCAAAATATCTTCTTTTATCACCGTCACGAAGCTCTAAAGCTTCATGAGAACCCGTAGATGCCCCTGAGGGAATGGAAGATACACCAACTGTTTGATCATCAAGAAAAACAAAAGTTCGTAGAGTTGGTATTCCCCTTGAATCTAGAATCTCAATAGCTTTTACATCTTTGATTATCATTACATATAAAATTTACATCTAAATAAAAAAAATTGCAAGTTTTTTAAAAATCTATTGACAAAACATTTTTTTTATTTAATAATGAAATTTATTATGAAAATTACTATCTATACCGTCAGCGACTGTCAGTTTTCCAAAGCAGAAAAAGAATATTTAGCTTCCCACAATCTTCCTTTTGAAGAAAAAAATTTAGAACAAAATCGAGAATGGTTGTCTGAGATGTTGACTATATCCAATAACTTTGCTGGTACGCCAGTTACCAAAATTGAAAAAGATGATGATCAAATAATTGTTTTAAAAGGATTTACAAAAGAAGAATTTGATAAAGCATTAAATATAACTACTCAAGAATCAAGCCCAGCGCAAACAGTGAACCAAACAACTCCCACTCCTCAAACAACATCAGAACCACCTCAACAGCCGCCATCACCACCAGCACAACCCACTCAACAAACCTCACAAACTTCATCAACGATTCCTTCAGTTAATCAATCACCTGCTTCACCATCCCTATCAAATCAACCGCTAACTAATACCTCATCCACTTCCACTCAACCCAATGATCCCTTAAACTCTATTCTTAATGAGTTACAAAAAAAAGTTAACGAAAACAATCCTAATCAACCCTCTACTCCGTATATTCCTGATTTCCCTGCAAAAGATTAATAAATAAAAAATGGTAAAAACTTCTTCCAGAGTCAAGATAAATTTAAGAAAGTCAGTTCTAAATTATTTTTGCAGACTTTAAGCAGGGGCTGAAGGAATCGAACCCCATCAAAGGTTTTGCCCTAGAATTATCTTGTAAATTTCAAGCAGGGACGCCCCGACTCGAACGGGGAAAGACGGTTTTGGAGACCGTCGTGATACCATTTCACCACGTCCCCTAAAAAAACATCTAGCAACTAACACTTAACATCTAACGTCTAATTTTTAACTTTATAAACTTTCTAACTTTAAAACTTTCAAACTCTAATAATTTAAAATATTTTAATTTTCTAATTTTTAATTGTAATTTTTAATTTTTGATTTTAATTTTTAATTTATCTACAGTGTCCTCGGGCAGAATCGAACTGCCACCAGAGGTTCCGCAAACCCCTATTCTATCCATTAAACTACGAGGACAAACAATTATCGCAGTTTTTTATATAAATATTCTAACACAATAAATAAAAAATTATTGCTTGAATAACCAATATCTAACATCTAATGTCTTACAACTAACATCTAACTTTAAAACTTTTAAACTTTTTAAACTTTAATATTAAATATTAAATTTCAAATGAAAAATATCAAATAATAAATAAAAAATTAATTACAAATATCCGAAATGTCGAATGTCAAATTTGTAATTTTTTAATTTTTAATTTTAATTTTTTGCTTCTACCTTTTATTTTCTATTTCAATATTCATTAAGATTGAATTAAGACAACTTGTTAATTTCTAATTATGATTGATATTATTTAAAAAAAATATATAATATCCTACTTAAAAAATGGCTAAAGAAAATTTAATTAATGCCTGGTATCAAGAAAAAAATGATCGTTTTGATCAAGAAAAATTAAAAACATTAAAAGAATTAATTGATAATGATCAGAAAATACTGGCTGTTTTTAATCTTTTTCCTCAGTTTGACCAAGAATTTTCTTTTTTATATTTTGTCAATCCTGACATTGGCGGCTCGCTGGGTTCTGGCTTAAGAGTAGTTTCTCTAAGAAACGTGATTGATCCAAATTTAAATATTATTATTCCCTCTTGTAACTTTGCAGGAATTTTTATTCCAAAAACAGATGACCTAAAGGAATCATTAAATGAAGCAAAAAGAATAAAACAAACCCTCATTCGCAAAAGGACCAAATTTTATCCTAACATCCCGGAAGAATCTTTTAGGATTGCAATCGCAACTGACAAACAAGTAGAATATTGGAAGAAATTAGGTTTTTTTGATGAAATTAAACCAAACCTAGAAAACGCTCCATCACTTTTATCAATAATTAATGCTCTTTATAATCCGAAAACTGGTTTTGGTCTTGATAATTTAGGAGTCAGGTTCCGAACCAAAGGAATAACTGTTCCTCAAATTGATGTTTCATTTTACACTTTGGATGAAAATAAAATTGCTCAACCTTGTGCTTTAACTCTTTGGGGCTGGGATAAAACTTTAGAAAATCTTGTCCCTTATGAAAATGTTACCGCCTTAGTAAGTGTCCCCCGTGAACTTCCTCTTTCTCAAAGAAAAGCAATTCAACGAGAAACACAAAAACTTCTTGTATATTGGCTAAAAAACCCAGAAGCTAATGTACTTACAGTTGATAAATCTCTTTTAAATTTTTGGCAAGAAAAAGGAGCTTTAGTTAGTGAAGAAACAAAAAGACTATTAAATTTAATTCCTTTAAGAAAAAGAGTTGATTATGGAGGCATAGCCGAAAAACCAAAATCAGCAAAATTGGTTCTTTTTGAACCAAAAACAATGGTTGGCGGCCCACAGCTTTTAGTTGATGTTAGTCTAGAAAATATTAGCTCATCAGTAATTCTTGACTGGGGGCTTCCTTATATTAATGAAGCATTAATGAGCTTGGGAAATCGACCTTCTTTCATTAAAGGACTTAATCCTTTTTTAGAAGAGGGAATGCTACCTGAGATAAGAAGACTTTACCGCCTTGATCTTCTAACTCAATCATTAACTCCCCAAATGATTAATACCGTTTTAACTGGTAATTACTCTTTCATTTTAGGTGAAATTTACCACCGTAAAGGTTGGCAATACTTGGCAGATTTAATAAATGAAAAATTTCCCGGTTATTTTACTCTTCAGCAATTAAATGATCTAAAGACTCATTTGGAAAAGATCGAAGATGAATATTACTCTGACAAGAGAATTTTTGAGGAAGTATTAATTAGTCATGGTCATACTGACCATTATGGTGGATTAGTATTTGTAAGAGATGAAATTACAGCAGGGATGTCACCGGAAACTTATGCTTTCCTAAACGCGCGCTTTCATCAACCTGGCACTTGGCTTGATGAACACATAATAAGAAAAAAAAGAGATAATGAAAAAAAACCATATTCTCTTGCTAAAAGACCTATTCATCTTTACTTTCCCAATGCTTCAGAAAGAATCGCTCCCCATATATCTGTAACTGCATTTCCTTTAAATCATAGCATTATTGGTGCCCTAGGATTTGTTATTGGCATCACTGATAAAAAAGGAAATCCCTTAACTCATGTTGCTTATTTAACTGATTTTCGCGAAGGTCCCCTAACAACAACCACCATTGAAGCGATTAAATCAGTAGCTCCTGAGGTATTAATTATAGAAGGGACAAATATTGCCGAGGAAAAAACCTCAAGTATTGTAACGGAAGAAATGGTTAAATTAAATATCGAAAAGTTTTTAAAACAAGCTGATCATACAGGTGGATTTTTTATTATCCAAATACCACCCAATCACCTAGAAAGACTGACTAATATTGTGGAAATTGCCGGAAAAAGAAAGGTAGCTATTCCTTTACCAATTGCCCAAATCCTTCATGAATTTTATATTCTCAATGAAAATTTACCGCCAGAGCAAAGAATTAATCTTCCTAAAATTGGCACTGATTTGGTGGTTTATTATCCTCAAAAGATAACCTATGACCCTTGGGAGCGACAATTAATTGATCAATATCAAGCAACAGATATTTTTTCCTTAACCTCTGATCCCGGCAACTACATTATTATTGTCTCCCACTATATCCTTTTGGAGAATCTTTTTGCCGGACAATTAGTAAAAAGTAAAAATTCACAAGGATACATAATCAACGCTACCTACTGGCCATATAGCGATCAGACTAAAGCAACCTTAATGTCCAATTACCGTTTTGCTAAAGCTAATAACCTTGCTTTTTTAAGTGATTTTGACCTCTCAAGAAATACTATTCAAAGACCAAGGGAAAAAATTATCGGTGTTCACGCCTCCGGCCACGCCAGTGATGAGTATTTACTGTCGGTTATTGATCAAATTGCTCAAGATGGGAGTTTAAAAACTGTTTTACCTATTCATACTCAATTTAGAGGCAAATATGCAAAGAGGATAATTGAAAAGTTAAGAAAAAGAGGTGGAGGAATTTACCCAGAGCTTGATAACATAAAAATAATTGGAAAAGTAAAGAAGCGAGTAGCAGAAATTCCTATATTCTAAATCAAAGTTTTTTTTAAGATTAGTTTACTTCTATTCATTTTATTAATAAAATATTTTCCAATTTATAATATCTAAATAACGAATATAAAATTTGTAATTTTTAAATTTTTACTTTTATTTTTTATTTATTTAGGTGTTCTCGGGCAAAATCGAAATGCCACAAAAGGTTTCGAAAACCCTATTCCATCAATACCTAAAACACAAAACTCAACTATTGCTAATAACTTTTTTCCTAAAAATTTGTAAGAGATAATATAAGTATGAAGCCAGAAAATCGTTTTACCTGGAGCACCAATTTTTAATTTTATTTTTAACCTTGGTTTGACTAAAAAAAGGTTTGACTAAAAAAACCGATAACTAAATCCTCTCTAATGAACTAACTTAAAATATCTAAACTATAAGGCAAATTTTTTTCTCGTGATTTTTTGATGAAAGGAATTTCCTGAAAAATCCTGTGTCTATGAAAATAATCAAAAATCATAAAAAATTTTTCTCAAAATTTACTGCTCCATCTTTATTGATATATATTTTTGAACTAAGCTTTTTATTTCCTTTCTTGAAAACCTACCAACAAAAATCTTCCCGAAACCAACAATTAGCAAATAGCAATCAAAATAAAATTTTTTTATCATACATATTAAAGCATAAAAATTAGTAAAGATTAAATAGAAAATCAAACATCCAAGGTTAATTATGAGTTTTAAGAAACAGCCCTTATTGATTGATAAGTTACTCTTGTTAAATAAAATAAATTTGAAAAAGGTACTCCAATATAATCTTTACCTATCTCTTGCTCCTTAGTATGATCAATAACTAAAACTTGCTCACCGGCTTTATAATGAAAATATTCTGATCCTTTTTTTCTTCTATTAAAAACAACATATACAACCCTTGCTTTAGCTTCTGGATTATTTTCATTCAATTCTATAGCAATACTATTAACATTTTGACCACCTAAAAGAGTCATTCCACCTTCAACTAATAACACCCCACCATCAGGCTTTAAAAAATCTAAAGCATTTCTTATCATCTGCCATCTTTTATTAAGATCGCCCACGCAAGCAACTGTGCCTCTTAAAGTCACTAAATCACTTTTTTTAATATCTAACATCTTAGTTAATTCTTTTTCCGTTAAATCAGTTTGACCTAAAAAAACACCTTTTCCTCTAAGATCGTTTCTCCATTGAATTATTTCTTGTAATTCTTTTTCTGCTAAAAATTCATTATCAGGATAGTTAGAATATTTTTCGTGGGAAAAAACACCATCTTTTCCTCTTTTAAATCTTTCAATAGAATAATTCTTCGGATCATCAGATAAAGATTTAGGATCTAAAATATCAACAATATGATTTACTTCTACTAATATACCATTTTCTTCTAATCTTTTAATAAGATCATAAAAAGAAGCTCCTAAAGCTCCAAAACCTAAATCTGATACTGTTAATTTTTGTCTCCCTTTAAAGTGATCTAATAATGCCCTTTCATCATATCTGCCAGAAATTTCTCTTACTTTATTACTTGGTGCCAGGAAATCAAAAAAATCACTATATTCTAAAGCCTTAAGGAGAAAAGATTTCCATTCTTCGACAGTAAATTTTTCAATATTTCCAGCATCTATTAAACCGTGATTTGTCAAAATCATAAGAATATGATCAAAAAGATACAAAACTCCATTATGTTCTCCTCTTAACATTTTCTCAACAACAACCATCAGACCTTGAAAATATCTTGAACCAAACTCTCTTATTTTATTATTTTGATCTTGATTCTCATAATTCTCATATTGTATTTCTTTATAACTTTTTAACAAAGATTTAAAGGCTTCAGTTAATTTTTGAGGAATTAATCTTCCTGATTCATTAAAAGATTTACATGCTTGATTATGATTAAATAATAAACCAAAAAAATAAATTGATTCTAATTCATTTAAACTATTATCTTTCTTTTGGTGATGAAAATTATCTACATAATTACTAAATTCAAAAAATCCAGGTTTTGCTTGAGTAAAATTCATAGAACCAAATTCAAGATTAGTCGAGACTAATTGAGATGCTAAAATTAGAGTTGCTAATTTATCTTTATCCCCTGCATAAGTTTGATTAATTTCTTGAAGTAAACTAGCTATTAACAATGAAGCTATTTTATCTTCAAATTCATAAGATCTAACATACTGTCCTTTTTCATCAAATTGTCTTACTTCATTAGGTAAAATATTATAATAAAATGAAAAAGGAAAATTGTAAAGACCTTCTATATGAGGATAAATATACGATTCCATTCCACCTAATAAATATTCAAAATAAGAAGGAATTGAGCCATTATCTCTTTTTAAAATCAAATAAATAAAACGTCTTCTAAAATCATTAGTTAATACAAGATTATAAAAATCATTGTTACATTTATAAATATCTCCAAAAAATCCTTTAAATTCACATAAAAATTTTTTTATCACTGTTTTTGTTGATTTTTCAATTTCTTTCATGTACTTATTTACCTTAATATAATATCAAAATATCCCTAAATAGCAAGTTAATTTATCCAAACTCCAAGGTTATGCGGGTTGTATAGTAATTATTAATTTGTTATTATAGTAACTTATGACCTTTCAAAAACTTTCCTGGCATTCTTTTTACGAAGAATGTCTTTTTTTGGGTAAAAAAATTTTGGACAAAAAAATAAAGATTGACCGTATTATGGCTATTTACCGTTGTGGTTTGGTCCCGGCAAGAATTTTATCTGATTTTTTATCTTTGCCTATCTCCAATATCGTCATCTCATCATACTCTAATCTTAAACAACTCCATGAACCAGAGATTATTCAAGTTGCCCTTTTTTCCTGGCACAAAGAAAATCTTTTAATCGTTGATGAAGTATCAGATAGAGAAAAAACTTTTAAAAGAGCCCTTAAATACTTTAAAAACAAAAACACCGGCAAAATTTATACTACATCAGTTTATATTAAACCAAAAACCAGTTTTATCCCGGATTTTTATATCAAATCAATTGATGCCTGGATTTTTTTCCTTACGATCTTAAAGAAACCTATCAAGCCATCCTAAAACAAGAAAAAAACAAAACCAAAGCTTTAAAAAAATTAAAAGAGATTTTTTTAAAAAATGGGATAAAGACAATTAATTAAAAGGAACACCCCTTAATAATTTGTTATGAAATACCAAACTGCCCCCGAGATAAAAAAGCAGATAAAACTATTAGTAAAACAACTTAAACTTAACCATATTAAAATCAACAATATCCATTGTATCCGCTCATTTGATGCCAAAATGCGAGCAATTGCTCGTATATGGGGAATGAGCAAACTTTTCAAAGAAGTTGCTGGTCTTGAGCCTCATTATATCATCGAAGTCAACGCTCATCGCTTTGATAAATTATCCGATCGTGAAAAAATTAAAACATTAATCCATGAACTATTGCATATCCCAAAAACTTTCTCAGGTGCTCTTCTTTCTCACAAAGGAAGATATCATCAAATAAATGATAAAATAACGGAAAAGTTGTTATTAAATTTAAAATGACTAAAACTGAAAAGACTAAAAATTCATAAAATTTAAAAAAGGCAGTCTTTTTCAATAAATTAAATTTAAACTTTGCTTAAAAAAGAATAAAAAAACTTTGACTTGAAATGGATCAATTTATAATTGATTGTTATTAGCTATTAAATTATATTTTATTGAGTTTTTTATATAATTAAAAATAATGAAAAAAGTCAGCGCTGCATTGCTGGGAATAATTTTGGCAACAGTTTTTTTTGTTGTTTTTAAATTTAGCCAGTTTTACCAAAAAATCTATACCCCTCAAAAAAACCATCTTACCAAAGAAAAGCAATCTTACAACATTCTTCTTTTAGGTTACGCTGGAGGAAAACACGATGGCGCTTATTTGACCGATACAATCTTGTTTTTGCATTTTAACTTAGCTAGTAAATCAGCCGTTTTAGTTTCTCTACCCCGTGATCTTTGGGTTAAAGTCCCAACCCAAAATGGAGAAAATTTTCACACAAAAATAAACAGTCTTTACCAGATGGAGCTTTTTCCTAAAAATTATCCAACCGTTCCTAAAAATTATTCATTCAAGAAAGTTTTTTCCTCTATTTTTGGTTTACCAATAGATAACTATGTGGCTTTAAATTTTGCCGGTTTTAAAAAAGCTATTGATATTTTAGGAGGCGTGGACATAAATGTTGAGAAGTCATTCACTGACTATCAGTACCCAATTGATGGCAAAGAGAATGATATTTGTAATGAGGAAACAGAAAAGCTTTTTAAAGAGGCACAAACCTTTCTTCAACAAGAAGACAACGCTCAAGATAAAGAAAAAATATTAAAAGATAATCCTAAACTTGATGAGTTTTTAAAAAACTCAACAGAATCGCCTCATCTGGCTTTTCCTTGCCGATACGAAACATTAACCTTTAAAAAGGGTAAAACCCACATGAATGGCGATTTAGCTTTAAAGTATGTTCGCTCCCGTCATTCTTTAGATGATGGTGGGGATTTTGCAAGAGCGCGAAGACAGCAACTTTTGCTTGAGGCAGTTAAAGAAAAAGCATTAAGTTTGGGAGTTATTCCCAAAATTATCCCTCTTCTTGAGGAGTTAGGAGATAATTTAAAAACGGATATTGATCTTGATCAGATAAAAAAATTTACCAAAGAGGCGGCTTTTGCGTCTCATTATCAGGTTAAAAGTTTTGTTCTTTCAACGGAAAATTATCTTCAATCATCAATTTCAGATGACGGTCAATATATTTTAATTCCCAAAGAAGGAGAAAATCAATGGGAGAAAATCCAAAAAGCAATCCAGCTTCTTATAAAAGGGATTGATCCCACAAACCTCTCTCCCTCCCCCAACCCCACTTAAAATCATTAACAACTTATTATACTAATACTAAATAGTAAATGACAAATAGTAAATAGAAAATGGAAATTCGTTATTCGTTATACTTTATTAGTAATTTGTCATTTAACATTTGTCATTTGAAATTTGATATTTGATATTGGATTATTGGACATGCCTGCTTTGCCCTATGCGAAGCATTTTGGACAGGTATTTAATATTAGATATTAGTAATTAGAAATTATACGTTCCACGTTATACGTTATACATAGTGAATTTTGAAAGTTTATAAAGTTAAATGTTAGATGTTAAGTGTTTATAGATACCATAGATATTATCTGTTAAAATATTATTAAAATCTATATGGTTCAAATTATCCCCTCAATCATTGCCAAAAATCAAAAAGAACTTGAGGAAAAAATTAACTTGCTTGATTCATCAGCTAATATATTTCAATTGGATATTATGGATGAAAAATTTGTTTCCAATCGCTCACTTGATTTTGAATTTCTTCTTCCTCAAAATCCCCAACTTCACTTTGAAGCTCATTTGATGGTGACTGAACCTGAAAAATGGATCAAAAATTATTGGCAAAAAGTGGAAACAATTTTAGCTCCTATTGAAGCATGTCAGCAACCGGGTAAAATTTTAAAATTTTTAAAAAACAAAAAGAAATTTGGTTTTGCCTTAAATCCCCAGACACCAGTTGAAAGAATCAAAAATTTTCTTGGACAAATTGATCAGGTTTTAATTTTAACTGTTGAACCAGGTTTTTATGGAGGAAAATTTTTGCCCCAGACTCTGCAAAAAGTTAAAGTTCTTCGTCAGTTAAAACCTAATCTTGATATTGAAGTTGACGGTGGGATAAATACGGGAACCATCAAAATGGCAATTGAGGCAGGAGCCAATCTTTTAGTTTCTGGATCATATATTTTTAATTCAAAAAATCCAAAAAAAGCTTGGGAGGATTTACAAAAAATAATCAATGCAAATTTAAAATGAACGAAAATATCAATAGAGAAAAATTAGAAAAAATTGCCAAATTCATCCGTTATCTTATCCTTACTTCAACCACTGAAGCTGGCTCTGGTCATCCAACCTCTTGTTTATCAGCTGTTGAGCTTTTAACCACCTTATTTTTTGCCGGCTTTTTTCAAGCTGATCTTGATGACCCTCAAAATCCAGTCAACGACCGGTTAATTTTCTCCAAAGGTCATGCCGCTCCCCTTCTTTACGCTCTTTATACTGTGGCTGGAAAAGTAAGTATCAAACAATTATTAACTTTAAGAAAATTTTCCTCTCCTCTTGAGGGCCACCCCATTCCCTCTTTTCCATTTGTCCAGGTGGCAACTGGATCATTGGGGCAAGGTTTATCAATTGGTGTTGGCATGGCTTTAAATGGAAAATATCTAGATAAAATTCCCTATCGTACATTCGTTCTTTTAGGTGATAGTGAGATGAGTGAAGGGTCAAACTGGGAAGCCATTCAAATTGCCTCTTATTATCGATTAGATAATCTTATCGGCATTATTGATGTTAATCGTTTAGGACAAAGGGGGGAGACAATGTATGCTCACAATATCAAAGCCTATCAAAAACGAATTGAGGCTTTTGGCTGGCGAACTTTTCTCGTTGAGGATGGTCACTCATTTGATCAAATAAGCAAAGCCTACAGTGAAGCTTTGAAGAGCAAAAATCAGCCATCAATTATTATCGCCAAAACCATCAAAGGCAAAGGGATAAGCTTTCTTGAGGGCAAAAACGGCTATCATGGAAAAGCTTTAAACAAAAACCAACTAGAACAGGCTTTAAAAGAATTATCGCCTGTTGATACCATGATTAAAGAAGAATTAAAAAAACCTTCAATTTTTGTTAATACTTACCCAAAAAGCCAAAATACAAGTCAAAAGTTATCTTTAAGCTACAAAAAAAAGGAATTAGTTTCTACTCGAAAAGCCTATGGCAATGCTTTGGTAAGAATTTTTCCGTATTTTCCTCAAATGGTGGTTTTAGATGCTGAGGTGTCAAACTCGACTTTTGCTCAAATTTTTAAAGAAAAATATCCAGAAAATTTTTTTGAGATGTTTATTGCCGAGCAAAATATGGCGGCAGTAGCTTTGGGTTTATCTTCTTGCAAGAAAATTCCTTTTGCCTCAACTTTTGCCGCCTTTTGGGGTCGAGCTTTTGATCAAATTAGGATGAGTCAGTATTCACAGGCTAATATCAAATTTATTGGCTGCCATGCCGGCGTATCAGTTGGTGAAGATGGCCCATCACAAATGGGCCTTGAAGATATAGCTATTTTTCGCTCAATTTTGGAAAGCGCAGTTCTTTACTCAGCCGATGCTGTTTCAACCGAAAAGTTGGTTGAGGAAGCAGCCAAATATCAAGGAATTGTCTATATAAGAACAACTCGTCCGGAAACGCCAATTATTTACAATGAAGACGAAACTTTTCCCATTGGTGGATGCAAAACATTGCGCCAAAGTGAAAAAGATCAAGTCAGTGTTGTTGCCGCTGGTATTACTTTACATGAGGCATTAAAAGCCTATGAGATATTAAAAAAAGAAAATATTTTCATAAGAGTAATTGATCTATACAGCGTCAAACCAATTGATGAGCAAACGTTGAAAGAAGCGGCTCGACAGACAAAAGCAATTGTAACTGTTGAGGATCACTACCCACAAGGGGGCATAGGTGAGGCAGTAGCCTCAACTTTAGCTCAAGAAAAAACTCCTATTTTTATAATGGCAGTTCAAAAACTTCCCAAAAGTGGTAGCTGGCAAAAGCTTTTGCAATATGAGGAAATTTGCGCTGACTCAATTGTTAAAAAGGTGAAAGAAATTGTAATTTAAGCAAATTAATCTAATTGCCTGCCTTCAAAACCCTTATAACCTAAAATCAAAAAAATAAATAATAAATCAGCTATCACAATAATCAATCACTAGTTTTCAATTTTCAAATTTGAATTTTGAATTTTTAATTCTTAATTTTGAATTTTGTATTTTGAATTTGAAATCTGCATTTAAAATAAACCCACAAGATATTTTCTATCTTACCTGCAACCGCTGTCAAGATAGAATTTTTATTAATATTTACATCTTCAAATCAATATTTTCTATATTGACTGCTATCGCCTAACAGATAGAATTTTACTTTTTTTCAATCCCCGAGACTTCTTTTATAAAAAAATCAACTCCAGCCGATAAAACCTTAACATAAGAAGTGTTTTTAATGATTGAATAACAAGAATCAATTTAAATTTAAAAAAAACCCACACGGATTAAAAATGTTCGTTAACACTTCCATCATTGACAATTAAAACATTTTTTTTGGATAAGTAAGAACCAACTCTGTTAAAAAAGGGAAAAGTTGGCTCTGTAACTTCTTTACCTACTATCTAATTTGCATCTGGATTTGATAAGATAGAAGCTTTATAAAAATAAAGCCCTAACTCTTCACCCATCTTTAAAACAACCAAAAAAAGCTATAATTCAGGTATGACATCGTTTAGTATTTCTCTGAACAGGCGCATTTTAATCAATAATATTGTCCCCCCGCTATCTTTAATCAAAGTCTTTTCCTAATTATAATTTAAACTTTAATTTGATCTATTAGGTCTTTATAATCGATATTTTCCCTATTTGAATTATTTTGATTGTTTTTTTTCTCTAAGTAAAATTTTTTATATTATATGCTCCTAAATTAAGTAAAAAATTAATTAAGGAACCTTTCTTGTTTTATTTTAGGAAGTTATTTTTGCTTTTTTCTCGATTATTAATTTTGGTTGAAGCAAAGAAAAATTATAACTGATTTTTATTTTTAGCAACTAATTTTGTCTATTAGTTTAGTAATCTTCCATATTCAAAAAATTTTTCATCTTCTTTAAATTTTTTTCTATTGATAAAATATTTAAAATTTAAAAATAAATCAAGAAAATTCTCTCTCTGCTATGCGCTTTAATAAGTTAAATTTTTCCCTTTAAATAAACTAGAAAACATTCGCAAAGAACTAATCAATAATTTTTCCAACTGGCGGAGGAGGTGGGATTCGAACCCACGCGAGCCTTGCGGCTCAAGGGTTTAGCAAACCCTCGCAATGGACCAGCTATGCGACTCCTCCATAATTATCGGTTTAGTCTCAAAATCAAATTGCTAAATCGAAGAATTAGCTTAGTACTTCGGAATCCCGAATTTGTAGTCCGACATGGCCGGACAAATACATCTTGAAAAAACCGCCACGATAAACCATCTATGCCAACTCCTAATTTTTCTTAATTTTATATTATTTTACCTTAAATCGCTATAAAATAAAACCACCAAAAAAGATAAATGTTTTATTTTCCCACCTATTTTTTTGGAAAAATATTAAATTTACACTTTCAAAAACAATTCTTGATTTTTTTTATATTTTTTTTTATATAATATTAGCCTAAAAATATGGAAAAAGAAAGAAATCCAGAAACACCACAACAGAAAGTTGTTCGGTCTTTGGTTGTCTCATTAGCAAAACCTGATGAAATTTACAATGCCTTTCTACAGAGTAAAGATCACAATCCAACTGTTTTAAGATTTTACATTGCTCAAAAAGGTAATGAAGGGAATAGAAGATACACTTTATTTAGCGGCAAAATTAATCCAGATGAAAATTTCTCAGAGGCAATCGAGCGGAAAATAGATGAGGAATTAGGAGTAAAATTTTTAGGCATTCCTTGGCAAACTATCATCGGTCAATGGCATTATTTATCACCTTCAGGAAAAAGGGAAGTTTTTTTAACTTATAATCCAATTTATCCACAAAATACAATTTCACTAGGTGACCCAAAAATTATCAGCGCAGAAGTTTTGGATTATGATAAGTTGCAAGAGTTAATTGAAAAAGGTCAACTAGGGGAAATACCGTTAGAAGGACACTTAGCTATGAATACTCAAGATGAAATTTTCATCTCACAAGAGGAAGCGATAAAAAGAAATCAGTCAATGATAAAACTTTTATCATGGATGAGCCATATTGAAGTTTATCTTCAAAAAAGATTTGAGCAAATAATCTTAAGAAATAATAATCCTATTTCTTTTAAGGAATTTAGAGGTGAATATGAAAAAATATTGGCCCAATTTATGACTAATGGAATAAAAGTGGCAATTAAAGAAAAAATTTCTAAAGAAAATGAAAAACGGGATTCCTTGATTGAAGCCTTAGATAGTGGCTATTTAGGAAAAGATATTCTTTATTTTTTGCCTGATATTGCCGAACATGGAATAGATTGGCCAGGATTAGAAAAAACAACTGAGGGAGTAAAAAAATTTATTGGTTTTTTAAAAGATGTTTTTGTTAATTTTTTACAAGAAAGAGGAGTAACTGAAGAAGAGTATAGAAATCTTATGACAGATCCTCAAAAAACTTTAGAAGAAAAGCTAGCTTTAATTAATTCTCTCAATATTTTTTTTAGAGAAAAATTAAAAGAAATATTTAGTGTAAATGATAATCAATTAAATACGACTAATATCTTTATCCAAAATTTCCTTCGTGATCTTTCCAATGAAATGAAAGTAGCAGATCCCAATCTAACTGCCGGTCTATATCAAGACTTTACATTAACAAATGAAGTTGCCAACGCCAATTTTGGCTATTTATTAAGTCTATTTTTAGGTTATGATACCAAAATAAACAATGAAGAAGCTGAGAGGCTAATTCGTTTTGAAGCTGGTCGGCAATTACTTTTGCTATTTAAAGCCATGGCTGGGATAAAATATTATCTAAATGAATTAGATAATGTAAATAATGGAAAGTTACAAAATGCTGTTAATAATTTTTTTGGACCAATAGTTGGAGAAGAAATCGTTACTTTGGATAAACATACTAAAATGAGAATAAGAATAAGGCAAAGAAACGGTAAAAAATTTATTGTTGATGAAAAACCAACTAAATCTTTTACCTCCTTTTTGCGAAAAAGCTTAGAAGAAGAATTCAATAAAATCTGTGATTTTTACTCTTTAAGTATAGTCTTTTTGGACGGCATAAGTGGTCAAGAAGAAGTAGAATTATTTATAAATCAATTTAACGAATTTCTCAAAAACCAGTTTCCCGATTCAGAAACAGTAATAAAAGATATGCGCACCTACGCCAGTGAAGATTACTTTTCACAAAAAAATAAAGAACAAAAAATCTCTGGTAAAAGATCAGGATCTGAAAGCAGCAGAATGGTAAGAACCAAATTGCTTCTTTCATTAAAAACAGGAAATACTGAAGAATTATTGGAGTTAACTATCTATCCGTTTTTTTCAATTAAAGATAACTTTTATTGGGGTTGGTTGGAAAAAATTGCAGATGACAGAAACTATCTCGTTAGACGACTTGTAGCTGGAAAAAAAGGCATTCCTTCCCTTTATGATTTGCTTTTTCCTCCTAAATTATATCCCGATCATTATCTTCATAAGTTAAACTCCGATTATCATAATCACTATTAAAAAATTCTTTTGACTTTAAAAATTTTAATAATTTTTCCGTTAATAAACTTTTTATATTAAAAAATAAAACCTTATAGACAAAATAGACAAAGACTAAAGTTATCAAAATAACACTATATTTTGAGAGCTAAATTTGGCATTGATAACTTTTTAATTTTTCCTTAACTAAGCAATCTATAATAATAGTTTAAAGAAAAATGCAAGTATTTTAAAAATTAGTTTTCTAATAACAATTTAATTCTTCAAATTAAACATAATAATCAT
>CALLVF010000008.1 GCA_938010745.1 uncultured Patescibacteria group bacterium
TTATCTTAATTTATAATTTTTAACTTTATTTTTATTTTTATCCTTAACAATTATCTTACCAAATAAATTACCTATTGACAAGAGAAAAAATATCGCATATATTAAATTAATATGATTAAAAAATTTGGTTTTACTTTAGTTGAACTTCTAATAGTAATTGCTCTTCTAGGAGCTTTAGCTGTTGGTTTATTGGCTGCTCTTGATCCATTTGAGCAACTTAAAAAAGGAAATGATACCGGAGTTCGCAATACAACTTCTGAATTTCATGGTGCCGTAATCCGCTATTATGCAATTAAGAATGTAATGCCCTGGTGTCAAAATTCGACTTGTACTTCATTTAGAGATGGATCATCAGAGCCTTCAGCTACCCCATTGACTAATTTACCCAACACTATTGCTGAAATAGTAAATACAGGAGAGCTCAAATCAGATTTTGTACAGCTGGCTGGCTCTGGTACTTTGTCTAAAATTTACGTCAACGGCAACAATACAAGTGCATCAGTTTCAGTGTGTTTTAAACCTACAGCTAAATCATTCATCAATGATCCAAACACAAAATTTGAATCAAATGGTATTGAAGTAACTGGAAATGCCTGCAAATCACAGGGAGGGGCAAGAACAGACTGCTATTGGTGTGTTAGATAAAGCAAAACAATGAAGAACTCATTCACCTTAATTGAATTGCTAGTCGTTATTGCCATTTTAGGATTACTTTCAACTTTAATTTCAGGTAACTTTTTCACTTCGCTAAAAAAAAGTCGTGATGCCAAAAGAAAAACTGATCTAGAACAAATTCAGCGTGCCCTTGAAATGTATTATGAAGATAATAGCCGCTACCCGTCAATTATTATGTTTGGGAACCAACTATGCCATCCAAATGGCTGTAACTACAAGATCTATATGCAAAAGGTACCAAATGATCCAAGCGGCACAAATTATGGCTACCGCACCGACACTAATGGTACTTATTTTCAGCTTTATGCTTGTTTGGAGAACAACCAACAAATTCTGCCTTACCAAAGCCAAAACTACTCAGGAGTAATTAGTTGCAATAATTATTGTCAATATCCTGCAGGGATAAATGTCCCTTGTGTTTGGGGTTTATCAAGTCCAAATACTACCCCTTGAAAAGACTTTTACAACGATTCTAATTCTTTTTTAGCCTCAAGATCTTGTGGATTGATATTGTTCAAAATTAATTGGAAATTTTTTCTTGCCTCATCAATTTTTTTATATTTTTTAAGTAGCAGTCCTTTTAAAAAATAACCATCACGATAATTAGGTTTTAGAATAGTAGCATAATTTATTGTTTCTAAAGATAAATTTTGATACTCCAATTTCTTACTATCTTCTCTTATCTCATCTGCTAATAGTGTATAAAAAATAGCTAAACTGTAAGGAATTTTTGGATCTGTCGGTGCTAATTCTCTTGCTTTTTGTAAAGCCTCAATACCTTGATAAAGATCATCAATTTTCATGTTAATTTGGAAAAAAATATAAGCGTTTTTTGCTCTAGTTTTCCAATATAAAACATTTTTTGGTGAGCTTTTTAAACTTTTATGATTGTAAAATTGAGAAAGGGCTATTAATTGCTCTGATAAATCTTTGTTCTTTTCATAAGCTGCCAAAACTGCCAGATTTGCTAACAGATATGAAAGTTTATCTTCAAATACATGCTCATACTTAAATCTTAAAGCATCAGTAAGTTTTTTTACTGATAATTGATAATCGCCTTTTTTGTATAATTTTTCAGCCTCAGCATATAAAGTATCAGCATACCAGTAATTAAAAATATTAAAAATTAAATAGCTGGTAAAAAAGATTAAAAAAATAATGCTTATTTTTTTTGGTAAAGATATTTGAATAACATTATAATTAACAAGCTCATCTTCTTTTTTTAACTCATTACTGGAAGATACGATAAGGAAAAAAGCAGGGATAAGATAAAAAAACAAATTAATTGTGGTTGTTGAAAAACCAAAGAAATTAGTGACTAAGATTGAAAAATATGCAAGAAGTAAACAAAAAATTAGCAGTTGGTTATCAAATAATTCAACTAATTCATTATTATTAAATTTTGAATTTTTAATTGCAATTTTTTCCTTTTTATTTTTATTCTTTAATTTTCTTAAAGCATAAAGAATAACTACCAATACAAAAATTGAATAACTCCCTAAACCAATAAAACCAGTGGTAGCAAGGTAATTGAGGTATTCATTATGAGCTTTGTTATAAAGATAATCCCATTCAGAAGTTAAATTATGTTCTTTTGGTCTTACAAAATAATATGAGTAAGCAAAAGTCTCAACACCTGTACCAAGAAAAGGATATTTTAAACTTAGATCAACTGCCCCACGCCAGACAATTTTTCGAATGTCAAAAGAATCAGTAACATCAGAAGAAAAAGTTGTTTTTTTTCTATGCTGTTGATTATTGATTTTACTATCATCCTGGTTTTTATTTTTGAAATGTAATACTTGGTATTTGAAATTTGAAATTGATAGGTATTTGTCAACTTTTTCTATTCCAGTTTTAAAAAAAATGATTGATAGCATAACAGACGTTAATATCAAAAAAAGTTTTTTTAATTTTTGATAATTACTATTCTTAAAAGAATGAAATACCTGAAAATAAGTAAAAATTATCAATCCTAATAAAACCGCTACTAAAGCTGAACGAGAACGGGTAAAAAGAATTGAGGAAAAAAATAAAAAAGAAATTGAGAAATTAATAAATTGAGAGAATAATGATTTTTCTGATTTTTTAAAAATAAAATACAAAATAATAAAAAAATTAATTGTTAAATATGCTCCCAACCAATTAGGTTGTCCAAGAGTAGAAAACATTCGTTCATGAGGTTTAAATTGATCTGTCCAACATGAATTATTAAACTGACCCATGAATAAAAGGCACGACAAATCATAACCAAACTTACCGGGCAAACCCCACAAAATTACCATTAACGAAGAAAATAATGAAATTTTTAGTATACCTACTAAAAATTTTTTTTCGAAAGACAAATTAGAAACAAATCCATAAAATAATAAAATATAAGCTATAATGGATAATAGACCACCATTAAATCGACCATAATAACCGTAAATTGAAGTGTGTTTGTCAATTGAAAAAAAAACTGATAAAAACTGTGTAACCAGAAACAAAATAATTGGAATATCAAAAGGGGTTTTTTTAATTATGATTTTTTTAAAAATTATCATTTTTAATATCCAAAAGAAAATAACTAGCGAAGTTGATAAGTAAATAAAAATAATCTTATTAA
>CALLVF010000009.1 GCA_938010745.1 uncultured Patescibacteria group bacterium
TTAAGAAAAAACCCTTTTTTAAAAGTTCAAGAGAATGTTTTCTAACATTATAATGATAGACGCCTGGTTTTAAAAAATCAATTTTTGAAAAATTAAATAAATATATTTCTAAAGGATATCTTGCCCCAGCTGAAGGATAAAACCGTTTTGAATCATCAAAACTATTTTTTTTAATTAAATTTATACCCGCGCAAAAATATAACAATGAAGAAAGTTCGTTAAGAGTTATTTTTCCACCACCTTTTCTTAAACTTCTTCTTTTTAATAAAGTTTCAAATAAATTAGCTTTTTTTATTTTAGGAAGCGGTAAGTAAAAATTAGGAAATCTTTCGTATTCTTTGAAGTAGATCTTCTTCCAAACTAAGGGGTAGTCTTTTCTATTTATACGAGTAATAATTCCCCTTTGTCGTTTAAAATGATATTTTAAGAAGAGATAGGTTTGGTTTTTTTTAAAAACATTTTTGCATTTCATTTCTATGGTAAGGGATGGGGAATATCTTTAACTTTAATTTTATTAAATCGAGGATGATTAATGTAGGCAAATTTTTTATCCAAAGAAAGGGGAATAAGATCAAATGAAATTGCCTTACAAGCATAAATTGAAAAATTTTTACTATAATTTTCTGGTGAAATTTTTTTAATAAATACCTTAATTTTGTTCTTTTTAAAAATTTCTTTTAAGTAGTTGATTGCTACTTGAGGGTTTATCTTAATATTAATAAAGTTTTTTTTAATTTCGGTCATTTTTCTGCTTTTAAATAAATAATTAAAATAAGAGAGGTTTTCTTTTTTTGCCCAGTATAAAAGTCTTTCAGTTATTGGGATATTTTTTGCTATTTTAAAAATTAATTTTCTATTTTTTATATTAACCATATCTCTTAATGAGTTGATAGTTTGAAATGTCTCCAATATTGCTTTATAGATGGCCTTCTGGTAATTAAGATTACAGCTGCAGCCAACAGTTAACGATGGTCCTTTATGGGTTTTATCAATTAAAAAGCAAGAAACGGTTGGAATTTTAAGGTCAGTTGTTATATCAAAAACAAAAAGGTCAAAGTAAAAGGATTTCGCTTTTTTTATTAAATTTTTAATTTTATTATCCTCAATCTTTTCCAGAATTATTTTTGGTGCTTCATTTTTTTCGTAAAAAAATTTAGCAAAAGCATCCCTTTCTATTAGTTCATACAGGGAATTTAATAAAGCTTCGTAAAGATTTAAATGACAAGCTGTTCCTGTGCTATCGGGGATTCTTATTGTTTTTTCATTAAAGGGGTAAATATATACAAGTTGAGCGGGGATAAAAAAATATTTTTTAGTATTAATTTCTTCAACCTTTACCCAATGAATTGGTGTTTTTGTAAAATTTTGTTTATTTGGAAAATGAAAAAAAAGATTAGGGTCAATAAATCGATGCTTATTTTTAAAATTGGAGAATGAACCTATTATTAGATTCTTCTCAGGCTTAGTTAAAAAAAATCTTTCTAGAGTTTCCATTATTGTTTTTATTATTGCTTCATTTTTATTCTCAGAGATAGCGTTAGCAATTAGTTCATTTTTAGGTTCACCTTTATCATTAAATAAATTATAAGTAGTGGCAAATTGATAGAAAAAGGGATAGTCATTATAAAAATCAATTTGATAAATACCCTTTATTATATTTTTTTTAGAACTAAGATACTTATTTAACAGTTTTATTTTTTCTTTTAGATGCATGGTAAATAGAAAAAATTATAAAATCTAAAATATCATTGAATAAAATATTTTCTGGAGAAAATTGAATACTTTTAAGATTGCTTGTTGAAAAATCTCTTCTAGCAAACTTTCTGATCTTTTTGATAACTTCTTTGTAAGTCATATTTAAAATTGTTAGTTAAAAAAGCTATGCAAGGACCTGGACATTTATTGGGTTTATGGCCGTAAAAAGGACATTTTTTACAGACATTTTGATATATTTTACTCCAATATTGATATCTTTTTGCTAGAAATTTTGCGTTTAAAGTCTGTAACCTACTGTTTTTTAATTTTAAACGATGTTTAGTGGAGAGAGGAAAGCAGTGAAAAGCGCTTAAATCTGTCTGAATATCCATACTACTGGCTTTACCAAAGCATCCCCAACCTAGCACATCAATATTATTTTTCTTTAAGTATTGATACTGTTTGGTGGTAAACATGCAGCGAGTTAATCCACAATTTAAGCTTATTTTAAGTTTAGGATTTATTTGTTTAAGATTTTTAATAAGCTGATAGAATTTAGCACCGATTTTTGGAAAATCCTCAAATTGGTAATAATTTTTTTCCCCCGCAACTGGATTTGAAAGACCAATTCTTATAATTTTAACTTTATCAAAAATAGCTCTAGGAATGGTTTTAAAAATTATTTCTAAATCAGTAGTATTGTCAATAGTTAAAGATAGGGTAACCTCAGTTTTTTGAGAGAAAAAAAGAATCCTTTTAACAACATTCTCTCTGATTTTTTTATTAAAAATAAATCCAGGCGTAACTACATTGAAGGTAAATTTGATGCGAGGAAGATTCTGGCTTAAGAAACTTGCTTTTTCATCAGAAAAAATACCATTGGTAAAGATTTGAACATAAGTAAAGTGTTTCAGAGACAAATTGATAATTTTGTTAAAAGAGGAGTGAAGAGTTGGTTCACCACCTAAAATTTTGACAGTATCAATTTTATTTTTTATTTTTTTCATTTTAAGTAGAATTGTTTTAAAATCAGCAAGACTCATTTCTTTTTTTATTAATTGATTGTTCATTTCAGTTAAGGCAAAACAAAAGGAGCAATTTTGATTGCAGAAATTAGTAACAAGGATATTTGGAGGATACATTTTATAATTATTAACTTTTTATCACCCGATTAAAAATTTAACACATTAGGTTTTATTCAGTAATAAATGAGATTATATAATATTTTTAAATTTCTCACTCTCTCCTTTCAAAATAATCTTTCAAAATTTCCTTAGCAATTGGGCCGGCGATGTCTGAGCCTTGGCCGGCGTTTTCTACCAAGATAGTTAATACAATTTCTGGATTATCAAATGGAGCAATAACTGTGATCCAAGCATGAGGTAGGGAGGTTTTTGATTGTGATTCAGCTGTCCCTGTTTTGCAGCCAACTGGAATTTCTTTAATTTTGAGATTTTCATTTTTAATTTTAAAATTAAAAAGTGGCCAACCGGTTCCTCCTGGCGAACAAGCTTTCCTCATACCTTCGCGAATAAGATTAAGTGTTTTAGAGGAAATTGGTAACTTTTTACACTTCTTTTCTATTTGCCACTTACTATTATCTATTTTCAGCAGTTGGGGTTGACAAATATAGCCGCCATTGGCAAAAACTGCCGTTGATATAGCCACTTGAAGGGGAGTGACAATTATGTATCCTTGTCCAATTGAGAAGTTGTAGGTATCACCTAGATACCACCTTTCATTTAAGACCTCTTTTTTCCAGAATGATGATGGAATAAGGCCTTCTGTTTCCTCAATTCCAATGTGGGTTTTTTTGCCAAATCCTAATTTTTCTGCCCATTTTCTTATTCTTTCAACTCCAGTTTTTTCACCAACAGTATAAAAAAATATATCATTGGAGCGAGCAATCGCCTTAACAACATTAACCATCCCGTCAGTTTTTCCATATTGCAAAAAATACCAGTTGCCAAATTCCAAAGGTCCAGCTTTTAAAATCCCAGTATCTTCAATTAGTGTTTTTTCATCAATAATTTCTTCCTCCAAAGCAGCATTTGCTACTGCTAGTTTAAAGACTGATCCAGGTGGGTAAACTCCTTCAGTTGCACGATTAAATAAAGGTTTGCTATCATTTTCTAAATAACTTCTGATTGCCTTAACATTCCCCTCTTCAAAGTCTTGAGGGGAAAAAGAAGGCGATGAAACTAAGGTTAAAACCTCGCCCGTTTGCGGCTTTAAAGCAACAACTGCCCCCTTTTTTTCCTTTATAAGCTCATAAGCTTTTTTTTGAAGAAGAAGATCAATTGAAAGCTTAAGACTTTGCCCATCCTCTGGCGGGACTAAAGTTAGGGCTTTTAAAAATTTTCCTCGAGCATCAACCTCAATTAATTTTTTTCCTGGTTTTCCCCGTAGTTGACAATCAAACAGTTTCTCTACCCCTTTTTTTCCTACCTTATCGGCTAATTTTAATTTTGTCAGGCAAGAGTCGTTTTTAAGATCTTCTTTATCAGCCAGTTGTCGATAACCAATAAGGTGAGCTACAGCTTCTTGTTCTTGATAGATTCGCTTTGATTGGAGGCGATTGAGATTTTTGTTTGTATCTGCTGGTTGGTTGTAGGCAATGGTTAATCCTTTTCGATCAAAAAGTGCACCTCTTTTTGCCTCAATTAATATCTCGCGAAGACGATTTTGCTCTGATAAATTGCGATAATATTCTCCTTTAACAATGGTTAATTGAAACAGGCGAATAAAAATTATGGCAAAAAAAAGAGCAATAAAAAAAATGAAGCTAAAGAAAAGATAGGGGGATTGGGAGGTTTTATTTCGATTAAATTTTATCCCTCCAGGATGAGCTTTTTGGAAAGGAGGAAGGCGATTCATAAAAGTTAAAAATTAAAAATCAAAAGCTCAAGGTTATAGTTCAAAATTAAAAATTATTTAAGTCTTCAATATCCATTTTTAACTTTTAATCTCAATTATAAGCTACTTCGTTAATTTTTCAGAGCAAACTATGAATTGATCTTTGATCTAGTCTATGGGTTAACCTTTAACTTATAAAATACCCTTGACCAAAAAATGCTAGAGAGAGAATATGGAAAATAAGAAATGTAATGGCAATTAATATTTTAATCCATTTATTTTTTATTTGAGAAAGAAAAATAAAAAATGATAAAGAGAAGAGAGCATAGCGGGGGATGGAGGAAAAAGTCCCTGTTAATGTTGGCAGTAAGAGATTAACAAAAGAAAAAATATTAAAACCTAATAATTGAGTATCTGAAATTTGGCTTGTCTTTTTTTTGCTTGCGCAAAGCATTTTGGGCCGGTATTTGTTATTGGCAAAAAAATTTAATTTTAATTTTTTTACAAGATCAAGAGTTAAAATAAAAAAGACAAAGGCAAAAATAAAAAATTCAAACAAAGAAACAAAATATTGAAAGTTAAAAGAGGAGGTAAAAAATATTTTTAAATATCGCCAGATGACTTGAGGTAATAAAATTAAATGGGTTGAGCGGTTAGCGCCAAAAGCTGGTTGTGCATTTAAGAAAAAAAGAGGATCCCCAGTTGTTTGCCAAAGATAAAATGAATAAAAAGAAAAACCAAGAAAAGGAGAAAAAAGAGTAATTAAGTAATTAAGTAATTGAGTAATTGAGGGTCTTTGTCCTATTTTTTTAATTAGATTAAACAATATAGGAATAAATAAAAATACTCCAATAAACCTTGTTAATGAGGTAAGAAAAGAGAAAAATGCAGCCAGAAGATATTTTTCCTTTTTTAAAAAATAAAGTGAGGAAGCAAACAAAAAGAAAAACAATCCTTCAGTGTAGAGGGCACCAAAAAAAAAGGAGGTTGGGAAAAGAAGCAATATCGTTATTAGATATTTGATATTTGATATTTGATACTCTTTAAGAAGTTGGCAAAAAAGATATAAACCAACAAGAAAAGCCATATTGGATATCATAAAACCAGCTATTAAAGAGTTACCAAAAAAAATTACCGTTGTTGCTTTTATTAAAATAGGATATAAAGGAAAAAAAGCCTGTTGATATTGGCTGTATCCTTTTTGGGCAATTAAAAGATAATGAACACCATCAAAATTGGCTAATTTACTGAGAAAATCAGGTAGTTGAAAAGAAGCTAAAATCTCTTTATAAGGAAAAAAACCTAAATAGGGCAAGAAATAAGGAGCAAAAAAAAGAATTAAACAATCAAATGCCCGCCAAATTAAAAAAAATAAAAAAATTTTTTTAAAACTCATAAAAAAATTATAACCGATAACGCTAAACACTTAACATCTAACACCTAACTTTTAACTTTATAAACTTTTAAAATTTATTTTGTAGAAAGTGGAACGTAAAACGTCTAATTCCTAATTTCTAGTTTATAAATTGTCAAGGTGAGCTTGACGCACCATGATTTTGACGAAGCATGACTGTTTCCTACCTTACCCTTTGTCAAGCTCAGGGTGAAAGAAAACTTTCTAATTACTAATATCAAATATCTGCCCGAAATGCTTCGCATAGGGCAAAGCAGACGGGTCAAATACTAAATTTCAAATGACAAATGTCAAATAACAAATAACAAATAACGATTAACTAATAACAAATTTCTATTTTTTCAATTTTTTAATTTTCAATAAAAATACGCTTTCTTTTTTTGCTAAAATATTTTAGAAAATCTACACATCGACGGATAAATATGTTTGCTTGGCAAATTTCAGGTTGGAGAGTTTTGTAGTTTAAATATTTGATTCCATTATCTTAACAAAACATATGATAAAACCTACATGGGATAAGTATTTTATGAAAATGGCAGAAGTAGTCAGACTTCGAGCTGATTGTCTGCGGCGACAAGTTGGTGCCGTTTTGGTGAAAGATTTTCGAATTATTGCCACAGGCTACAATGGCACACCTTATGGGATTAAAAATTGTTCTGATGGTGGGTGTCAGCGCTGTCTTCTTCGTCATCAAGGCAAATTAGAATCAGGAGAAAAAGAAGAAAGCTGCATCTGCCTTCATGCCGAGCAAAACGCTATCATTCAGGCAGCGTATCTAGGAGTCTCAACCAAAGGCGCTACCTTATACTCCACCACTAATCCTTGCTCAACTTGTGCCAAAATGCTGATAAACGCTGGTGTTGTCCGGATAGTCTGTAGAATGGAGCATCATGATAAAGAGGGGATAAATTTGCTTAAAAAAGCGAAGATAAAAGCAGAACTTACATGATATTTTATTATTGCCTCCTATGATTAAATTTAAAATTCAAATCTTAAGTTTCAAAGCTTAAAATGACAAATCAAAATTTGAAAAGAAAATTTTTAATTTTTAATTGTAACTTTGATTTTTGCTCTTTGATTTTTGGATTTATCCAAGTAGGGTTAGTTTTGTTAATTCTATTTTCTTTCTCTAAGCTTGTTTATTCTTCAGAGTCTAATAACAAATTCGGCATTCATTTAGCCCAACCTCATTTTCAAGATTTAAAAAAGGCGGCCCAGTTAGTTAATTCCTCAGGTGGCGATTGGGGATATGTTACCTTAGTTATTCAGGAAAATGATCGAGATAGAAAAAAATGGCAAGAAATTTTTGATCTGGCTCGAGAACTTCATCTTATTCCAATAATTCGTTTGGCAACATCTCCAACTGGAGCAAGTTGGAGACGGCCAAATCCTGGTGATGCTAAAGATTGGGTTGAGTTTTTAGAATCTTTAAACTGGGTGGTGAAAAATCGATATATTATTTTATTTAACGAACCAAATCATGCAAATGAATGGGGTGGTGAGGTTGATCCAGAAAATTATGCTCAGGTGGCTTTAGCTTTTGCTAAAGCCTTAAAAGAAAAAAATCAAGATTTTTTTGTGATGTTGGCAGGATTTGATGCTTCTGCTCCTCACCAGCCACCAAAATATTGGGATGAAGAAGCATTTTTAAAATCAATTTTAAATTTTAAATTTGAAATTTTAAATTTTTTAGATGGTTGGGCTTCTCACTCTTATCCAAATCCAGCCTTTTCTGGCAGTCCTTGGGATTATGGTCGAGGAACAGTGAGGACATATCAATGGGAGCTTGAATTGTTAAGGAGTTTTGGAGTAAATAAAGAATTGCCAGTTTTTATTACCGAAACTGGCTGGAAAAGGGATAATCGATATGCAGTATTTGATATTGAAAATGATAAGGTAGCTCAAAATTTTAGGATTGCTTTTGAGCATGTTTGGTTGCCGGATGAAAGAGTAAAAGCAGTCACTCCTTTTGTTTTAGATTATCAAGAAGAGCCGTTTTTAGGTTTTTCTTGGAAAAAATACCAGTCAGAAGAGTTTTATCCGCAGTATTATCTTTTACAGTCTTTAGGAAAAATAAAAGGCGAGCCAGAGAAAATAGAAAAAGGCGAAATAAATTTTGATTTGCCTAAGGAGTTGGTTGAACAATCAACTTATCAGTTTAAAATCAAACTGAAAAATTTAGGCCAGGCAATTTGGGGAAAAGATGATGGTTATTATTTAATTATAAGTAGTATTGAAAAAAAAGAAAAAATTCCTTTTGATTTCTTTTTTTCGGATTTTAAAAACATTAAGCCTTTTGAAGAAAGAGAGATTGATTTTTACATTAAAACAAAACCAGCTTATTTTAATGAAGATAATTCAAAATTTCAAACAGTGAAAATTGAGTTGAGGAAAAAAGAAATTAATATTCTAGAAAATGATTTACTAAATAGTAATTGGCGTTTTAAAATTGTCAAATTACCAAGCCTTAAATTTGCAATCAATCTTTTTCCAAAATTAAATGAAAGGGGCGAAGATTTTGAAATTCAGATTTTTGATGAGAATGAAAACCTAGTTTTTAAAAAGGGGCAACTAAGAGTTGAACAGGGAGACGGTAAATTAAGAGAAATTCAAAACATTATTCCAGGTAGAAAATATCGTTTGGTTATTTTAAAGCCTTATTATCTACCTAGACAAAACTTTTTAATATTTAAAAAAGTAGAAAATAAGATAAAGTTTAAACCTTTAGTCCCAATTGATTTTAATCAAGATGGTAAATTTTCATTTTCGGATCTAATTTCTTTAATAAAAAAACCCCATCTTTTTTACTTGCTATTACCTTAACTAAGATATCCTGTAGTAAGAATAATTTTTTTGTTCAATTTATTTGTTTATTTTTTTTGTTTTTTACTTTTATAAGAGCTTATTTAATAACGAATTAATTCATAAATTAATTAATAAATAGGTAATTAATAGTTAAGAACTACTTTACAAATTATTTTCTTTTTATTTTCTTTTTATGTATAATCCTTATTAAAGATTGGCAATTACGTTTTACATTGAAAAGTTTATTTGTTATAAGTTTTAGATTTAAAATTATAATTTAGAATAATTTTGATTTTTTACAAATCTATTTTATAATCAAAATTATGAATAATTTGCTTGCTAATAATTTGAAAGTATCGTTTTTATATTTGTTTTTTATAATCACAGCTTTATATCTGATTAAGGTTTTTGATATTGCTTACCCATTAAAAATAGTTTCGACAACTCAAACAACAGAGTTAGCAGTAGTTGGGGAAGCAAAGATTGATGTTTCACCCGATGCTGCTATTATCAATTTGGGGATTAATGCAACAGAAAAAAGTGTATCTCAAGTGCGAGAGAAAATAGACCAAATTAACAATAATTTTTTAGCTGAACTTGAAAAACTGTCAGTAAAGAAAGAGCTAATAAAAACGAATAATTATTCTGTTCAACCTAATTATGACTATAGTGAAGGTCAAAAAATTATTGGTTATACAGGGAATATGAGATTGCAAATAAAGGTCAAAGATTTCAGTCTAGTTAATAGAATTTTGGAGAAAGCAGAAGCAGTGGGTATTAATCAAATTGAAGGAGTAAATTTTTTTGTTGATAATCCTGAGGTTTATCGAGAGAAAGTAAGAGAAAAAGCAATTGCTAACGCAAAAAATCAGGCAGAAAAATTGGCAAAAAGTTTAGAAATTAAGTTAGGGAGGATTACCAACATTGTTGAGTCTCCACCAAGAGAGCCGATTTTTTATCAAAAAACAATGGGTGCCGGCGGCACAGGTAATTTTTCCTCCCCGGTTTTGGAGCCTGGAGTGGAGACAATCTCAACTGTTGTTACTCTTTACTTTGAAAAGCAATAAATCCTCGTGTTATTTTAATTGATTATTTATTCTTACTTATTGTTAAAAAAATTGCAATTTGGTTTTATTTTATCAGTAAAGTTCATTAATTATAAACAGTAATAACTACTGTATTTTAATTTTACTTGGTTATAAAATTTTAAATATGAAAGAAGAGATTTATTATTACTTAGCTTTTTCTTACTTTTTAGGGATTGGGCCAGTGCGCTTCACTTCTTTATTGAAAAAATTTGGAAATGCAAAAAAAGCTTATCAGGCAAGTAAGGAAGAGTTAGTTGAGGTAATTGGTAATAATTTAGCGCAAAAGTTTATCCTTTTTCGGGAAAAGTTTGATTCAGAAGAAAAAATGAAGGATTTGAGAAAAAAAGAGATAGTGGTGGTGCCACTTTATTCAGATTTATATCCGGTAACTTTGAAAAATATTGCTGATCCGCCGATTTGTCTTTATTTAAGGGGAAATGTTAATATTCTTAGTAATTATTCTCCTCTTTTATTTGAAGAAAAGCAACATGATTTTTCAGCGACTTCTCCCCTGTTTTTTGCCATCGTTGGCACACGCAAGCCAACTACTTATGGTGAGCAGATTGCCAAAAAATTTTCTCAAGAGTTAGCTAGTGCCGGTTTTATTATCGTTTCAGGAATGGCGATGGGGATTGATGCGATAGCTCATTGGGGGTGCCTGGAGGTGGGTGGGAAAACGGTTGCCGTTTTAGGCTGTGGGGTGGATGTAATTTATCCGGCAATTAACCGGGTACTTTATGAGAAAATTGTTAATGGGGGAGGAGTAGTTGTTTCTGAATTTCCTCCTGGGCACAAGGTTGCTAAGGGTTTGTTTATTGCTCGAAATAGAATTATTTCTGGATTGTCCGCTGGTGTCTTGGTGGTTGAAGGTCTTAAAGATTCCGGAGCCTTAATTACCGCCCGCTATGCAGCAGAGCAGGGAAAAGAGGTTTTTGCACCACCAGCTCCTTTAACCTCTCAGATGTCACAAGCACCAAATCTTCTTTTAAAACAAGGAGCAAAACTTGTCACTTCAGTTGCGGATATTTATGAGGAGTTGGGAGTTAAGGTTTTGCCAAAGAAAAAAGAGGAAATGAAGATTCAACTTTCAGATAAAGAAAAAATTATTTTTGAAGTTTTGGCCAAAGAGCCAATGATAGTTGATCAGTTAGCGTTGACGGTTAAAAAGCCAATTAGTGAAGTTTTAAATACGATCTCGCTTTTGGAGATAAAGGGTGTGGTGGAGAAGAATCAGGAAGGAAAATATCAAATAAAGATTTAAAAAAATAAAGGAAAGACACAAAATTTAAATCTTGAATTTTAAAGTTTATCTTACTATTTAGTTTTTTTGTCTAAAAATAAAAAAATTCTATCTTGACAGCGGTCGCAGTAAAAATAGAAAATCTTGTTGTAACAATCTTAATGTTGGTAAAAATTCTATCTTTTATGCGATCGCTTAAAAGATAGAATATTTTTAGGAAAATTTTTGTGGTTTAAGATAAAATTGTTTTTAGGATAAAATATTAAAACTTCTAAAAAAACTGGTAAGGGGTTTTAGATTATAAATTATTAATAATTTAAAATTGTACTATTTTTTATTAATTTTTATATTTAAAAACGTTAACTTGCCTTAAGCTTCTCAAAAATTGCCTTTGCCAAGGTTTTTGTTTTTTTTCCTGATAATATTTTTTTGGGTATAATTTTTTCCAACGAGGATGATTAAAAAAGCTGTTTAAATTGAAAAAATCAATTAGAAAAGCAGATAAAAATATTACTAAAACATAACCAACAACAATTAATAGAAAATTATTTTTGTAAGAAAATCGATATTCTTTTAAAAATTTTATTCCAAAAAATATTCCCAAAATTGAAGGGATAATAAGCCACCATGGAAAGCTGGATAAAATATAGTTGAGTCGGTATTGATACATCGCTCCATAATGTTTTCGCATTAAAAAAAAGATAAGGTTTACTGATAAAACAGAAAAAATAGTCGCTGATAAAAATCCCAAAAAAAGCAAGATCGATCCAACAATAAAATGCCATTTTGGTTTCATTTTAAACTCATTCTTTTCAATTTTTTCCATGACTGCCTTTTTTAAATTTTTTGCTTTTGACATATTTTTTTTAAAAAAACTTTTGCCCGGGAAAGTCTTATAGCAACAGTCCCCGGCGGAATTTTTAACACATCAGAGATTTCCTCATAAGATAAATTTTCAAAATAAAAAAGATCAATTACCTCTTTATATAAAATTGGTAATTTTTCTAAACATTTTTTTACCTGACTTTTAAGTTGTTTTTTAAAAACCTCCTCATCAACTTTTTTCTCATCCTCAATTTTTAAAATCTTTTCATCTAAAGATAGATTATATTTTTTCTTTTTTAAAAAATTTAATGATTCATTATGGGCAATGCGAAAAAGCCAGCTGGAAAACTTAAAGCTTTTATTAAAGCTTTTTAAATTGATATAAGCTTTTATAAAAACATTTTGTCCGATATCTTGACTTTCTTGTTTTTCGCCAGTTAAATGAAAAATATAACGCAAAATCTTTTTTTCATATCTGTCAATAATTTCAGCAAAAAGCTGTCTGTCCTCATTGATTATTTTTTCAACAATTTCCTCATCAGTTAGTTTTTTAATATCTTTTTTCATATTAAAGTTTATGCCGGCCGGCATTTGTCAAAATTTATTTTCTATTATAACCTCTTCCAAAACCACCGCCTATGCCCAGTCCTAATTCAGCTCTTATTTTTGCTGCTTCATCGTACTTTTTTTCAAGCATTAATTTTCTCATCTGTAAGAATTTATTAAACTCAGCTTGATTGTCAATAACTCGAGCGACTCCCCGATCACCCATTAGTTTTTTCCAAGTATTAAAATCTTTATTGTTAATAGCTTTTTGAATTGCTTGATATTGATCAGTTGAACAATTTGGTCCTTGAATAGTTGGATCGCCTCTGTAAGCTAAAGTTTTATTAGCTGTTATAAAACCAAAAGCTAAAGTTAAAACTGCAAATGTTAATATGGGTTTTTTCATTTTTTTCACCTCCTTTCAAAAAATTTTTAACCTCACATTAATTAATACAACTTTTAAAAAAATTTCTTTCAAAAAAGAATAAATTAATAAACTGGGCAATTAAGTATAATAGGGGGAAAGATCGTTTAATTTTTTAAATTAAAAAGATTTAAGCTGAAGATTTTGGCGTTAAATGTTTTTAAGATTTTAAAAAACGACTTGATATTGCTGTTTAAAATCAGTTTGTTCTGCCAGAAAGTTTCTAATTCCTTCAGGCTTTATATTAACTGAGGAAGCTCCGGGTATGGTATGGATAGCATTATTTAAGGCAACAGTTAATGATCCTAAAATGTTTGGTAAGGGAGTGGTATTATTTTTAACTAAGTTTTCTTTTGTTTTTAATTGTTCAGTAAGTGTTTCAATTTAGCTAATATTTGTATGCTTTTTTATTATTTAAAAAATTAAGCGATAGCAAAAAATAATTAAAGAGAACATTGATAAAATATAAAAAAAGAGATTAAATACAAACTTTTCTTCCATTTTTTGCGTAGGTGCCAGAATTTGTTTCCTCGGGGAGTGTCCAATACTTCCCATCAAGATAAAGAGTTGCTTGTCTAAGAAGTTGAAAAACCTGTAATCTTTTATTTTTTCATTAATCATTAAAGCATAAACATCATTTTGTAAACCTCTCTTCTGGTATCTTGGGGCCAAATCATTGTTCCTTGAGGAAAAAAATATTTATCACCTTCTGGTTCTTTAAGATGAAGTTGGTAGGGTAGACGTTCTTTCATCTATGGGTTTAAGCAAAATACTTTCTAAACACCTCGCTGATTATTTTAGGATCGGCTTTTGATTTTAAAGTTTTAATAGCAATTCCCATTACCGCCATTTTATTTTTTTCAAAAAGATTTTTGTTTTCCTTAATAATTTTTTCAATCTCTTTTTTTATTTCTTCCTCGGGTAAGTCAGCTGGTAGGAATTTTGCTAAAACCTCAAGTTGAAATTTAGCCTGATTAAATAAATCTCCCCTTTTTGATTTTTGAGAAAACAATAAAGCATCAGTTAACTCAACTTTTATTTTGCGAAGAAGGTTGACAACCTCCTCATCAGTTAGCTCATTTTTTTTATCAATCTCCAAATTTTTAATTCTTGACAAAACAAAACGCAAAAAATCAACCAATTTTTGATTTTTTTCCTTCATTGCCTGATAAAGGGATGATTGAATTTGTCTTTTTATCATAAAGATATTTTAACATTTTTTTGTAAAAATTACCTACAAGTTTATAAAACAAAAAAAGTCTATTATTTTTAAATTTTAATTTTTATAATTGAAATATATTGTTTTTGAAATTTGTTAATGGTGAAATTTTAATTCTTTTTTAAAAATAAAGTATGTTGTTTAGCTTTTAACTGTTTAAATTTTTCTTTTAAGATTAATTATCGTCATTAATTTAAATTATTAATATTTATTTTGATAATAATCCCAAAGAAATTCACAGTAAGTTCGATTGCCAACGTGTGGATGTCGGTCAGTACAATTGCCATAATAATGTCTTGCCGCCTTGTAAACTTGGTCCTTGGTCCAGTTTTGGGGATCAGAAGCTCTGCTGTCATTTTTTAGTTTGGCAGCTGATGCAAAGATATTGTCTCTGATATTACAGGGAAGAGCTTGATGACTGTCTCCAGCATATTTATTAACTGCTTTTCCGTATATTAGCCATTGATTAGGGCATGCTGTAATGCTGCCGCAAGAGGAGCATTTTGGCGAGCCTTTATGATCGATTCCAATCGTAATTTGAGTGGGTCCTGTAGCTGAGCAATGATTTGGACCGCATTTTGGCCAATAATTACCTGGCTTTGAGTATTGAGTAATTTCCTCACTTGATAGTCTAAAAGTTGATGCATTTTCAATTGTGACTATTGCCTCAAGAATTCTTTTTGGAACTCCTACCTTTTGAGAGGCCTCAGTGAATATTTGGTCCAAATTAGTGGTAATGAATTTTGGGCTGTTAGAATTTATTTTTTCAGTTACAGTAGTTGTGATTGTTGGAAAATTTTCAGTTACTGTTGATGTGATTGTTGGAAAATTTGTTGATTTATAAGGCGAAGGAATATTCTCAAAAATAATTTTTAAAAATTCAGCTATGCTTATTGTTTCATCTTTTTGAAAAGTATTACTTTCAGGATAGTTAATTATGTTTTCATTGATTTGTTTGGTAATTAAATTAATATTTTCTTTGATGTTTTCTTTTATAATTTCATTTTTGTTTAAATAAATTACTTTTTCTTGTTCATTTATATAGTCATTTAATGGTTTATCAGTAAAAATGAAGATATCTTCTTCTATTAAGTTATCATAATTATTTTCTTTAAGATAATTAATAAATTTATCTACTGCTTGTGTTGTTTTTTTTTCAATAATAAATTTTTCAAGTAAGTAAGAGTAGCTTACTGAAAAATCAGCATTTTCAAAAGGCATCTTTTTTTGTAGTTGGAAAAATGATTCTAGCTGATCATTGTTTAGATTTCTAAATTGAATGGGGTTGTTTTGATTTACTTTTTTACTTTTGTCAAATTGATTTTTTTTGAAAGTTTTTGAATTAGGTTGATATGTAAAATTTGTATTTATTGGTGTTAATCTAGGTGATGGGGTGGGATTTTGTAATTTAAAACTACTTTTTAAAATTTGAGATAAAAAAATTAGAATTAACAATAAAACAATGCCAATGATTATTAATTTATTTGTATTCATTTTTCTACTTGAAAATTTAATCGCATTTTCTAATTACTTTTTGGTTCTTTACTATTGAAAGTATATCATTGAAGTAAATGTTAATCAAAAATAACTAGTGAGAATTTTGTCAAAAATGCTTATAATTGCTAAATTTAGCAAATTTGAATTTTATAATTAAAAAATTTGGTTTGTAAATTTTGTTTAATATTATTTGACACTAAGTTTTTAAAACTGTAGACTTATTTTATATAGAAAAAAATATTATTATGAGCAATAATCTCCATTACTTAAATGGCAATTGGGTTTTTGCTGACAATTTAAAAGTAAGCGCTTTTGATTTAGCGGTTTCTCGTGGTTTTGGTGTTTTTGATTTTTTAAGAACTTATAACTATCAACCTTTTTATTTAAAAGAGCATATAGATCGTTTTTTCAATTCAGCTAAACTTCTTGGCTTAAAGGTTCCAAAAACTAAAAAAGAGGTTGAGGATATTGTTTATGAGGGAATAAATAAAAATTCATCTTCTGAGTTAAATATTAAAATAATTTTAACCGGTGGAGAGACGGAAGATGGATTAACGCCAATTGGTAAGCATTCCTTATTAGTGATATTTACTCCAGCTATTAGCTACCCAGAAGTTTTTTACCAAAAAGGTATAAGAGTAATTACAGTTAAAGGAAGTCGTTTTCTGCCACATGTAAAGTATTTAAATTACACTCAGGCTGTTATAGCCATGAATGAGGCAAAGAAATTTAATGCGCAAGAGGCTTTGTACGTTAATGAGGAGGGTAAAATTACTGAGGGTACTCGCAGTAACTTTTTTGCCATTATTAATAATAAATTGATTACCCCAGATAAATATATTCTCAATGGTATTACTAGAGAAGTTGTGTTGAAAATAGCCAAAAATTTAGGGATTGAGATTGAAAAAAAAGATATTTTTGTTTCACAAATAACTCAATTTGAAGAAGCATTTTTAACTTCATCAACGAAAGAAATAATGCCGATTGTTGCCATAGATGATAAGACTGTAAGAAAAGGATCAGTAGGTGAGATAACAAAGAAATTAATGAGAGAATTTAAGGTTTTTGTAAATTCTTAATTTGCAAAAAATCTATTAATTTAAAAAGAATCAAGCTTTTTAATCCGGCGAAGATATTTTTCATCTTCTTTTGGTTTGGAAAAGATAAATATTTCGGTTAACTTTACGGCTGCTTCAAAATTGGTAAAGTCAGAGGCTAAAGATAAAACATTGATGTGATCATTTTCTCGAGCATGTTTGACCTGTTGTTCGTTAAAACCTAAGCCGCAGCGGATACCTTGATGACGGTTGGCTGCAATTGTCATTCCTACCCCTGAACCACAAATGATAATTCCTAAAAAATCATTGGGATTTTGCAAAACTGCCTGAGTTACTTTTTGGGCAAAATCTGGATAGTCATCCTCAATGTTGTATTCATAAGCTCCTAAATCCTCAACCCGGATATTTTTCTCATGAAGATAGTCAATGATTTTATTCTTTAACTCAAGCCCCCGATGGTCAGCAGCGATAAAAATAGTCATATAGAAAGTATATCAAAAATTAAATGTCAAATAGCAAAAATCCGTATTAAAATGTAGTAATATTTATTTAATTGTTACTTTTATGCTTTTTGATACCCATTGTCATTTAAATTTTCAAGCCTTTGAGGGAAGGGTGGAGGAGATTATTGATTCAGCGCAAAATGTTGGTGTGAACTATTTTGTTGTCCCGGGGACTGATATTGAAACCAGCCAAAAGGCTATTACCATTGCCAAAAGTTTTAGCCATGTCTATGCAGCAGTTGGTATTCATCCACACCACTTGTTTAAAATTCAAAATTTAAATCTCAAATCGCTGCGTGAAATGCCTCAAACAAGTACAAAGCAGGCGGGTCAAAATGATAATTTAAAATTGAAAATCAGCAAAATTTTAAAAGAAGTTGAATATTTATTGTCTTTTAAAAAAGTAGTAGCTGTTGGCGAGATTGGTTTGGATAGATATGTTTATCAAAAAACACAGTATTTGAATTATCAAATTACTGAAGAATTTATTAAAGTACAAAAGTTATTTTTTATTGAGCAACTAAAACTTGCCAGAAAATACCAAAAAGCGGCAATTGTTCATAATCGTTTAGCAACAGAGGATTTATTAAATACTTTTTCTTATGTTAGAGATCTTTTGTCAAATATCAGGATGGTTTTTCACTGCTGCCAAGCAGATGATGAATTATTGGATCTTGCTAAAAAACACCAGATTTTTATCGGTGTTGATGGTGATGTAACTTATGATCAAAGAAAACAAGAGTTTGTTAAAAAGGTACCGTTGGCTTTTTTAGTTTTGGAAACGGATTCACCGTTTTTAACTCCGACAACCCTTCTTCCCCAAAAGTTAGTGAAAAATCTTTTAGTTAAAAGATTTCCTAATCAACCAAAAAATTTACCCTTCATTGCTGAGTTTGTCGCCCAATTAAAAAAAATTTCTGTTAAAAAATTAACTGAAGTTACCACAGAAAATGCCTTAAAATTATTTCGCCTTTTATAAATCTTTTTTAGGAGAGGAGATAAAAATAAAACTTAAAATTACCGCTGTCAAAAAACCAAACTCAAAACTAAAAAAATAGCCCAAAATTGCCCCAAAGATAAAAAAAGAAGTGGTTATCATTAGGTTAAATTCACTTCCAAAATTAATTGCTAAATGATAAATCATAATGTAGACAAACGAGAAGATTAAATAAAGATTAAAATCAAAAAAACTATATTGGTGAAGATCGGCGATTAAATTTAAAAAGTCAGCCATTTTTTATTAATGATAAAAAACCTTTTTTAAATTTATCGGCACTAAAATATTGAGATCTTTCCCAGGCCTTAATTGCCATTTTTTCTCTTAAGGCATTATTAAAATACACCTCACCAATTTTGTTGGCTAGATCATAAGGATCATTAGAGTGAGCAAAAAAAGCGCTGCTGCCAGCAATCTCCTTTAAAACCGGGATATCACTTAAAACTGAGGGACAACCCTGAGAGGCAGCCTCAAGATATGAAAAACCAAATCCCTCATCGCGTGAGATCAAGATATTAACTTTTGCTTGTTGATAAAGTTTGATCAACCTATAGTCATCGATAAACCCAAGAAAAATAAATCGTTTGTCATCTTTTACCTCCTTTAAAAATTGCCTAAACTCTTTTTGCCAGGGATGAGAAAAGTAATTTAGTAATTGAGTGATTGAGTGATTAGGATTTTTGTTTTTTTCCTTAATTACTTCATTACTTAATTTCTTAATTTCTTCAAATACTTTTCCCACAAAAACACAAGTAACATTGGCGATTTTTATGGCTTTTGCTAGATTAACTAAATTTTTGTTCCAGGTGACATCGCCAACATATAAACAGAAATTGGTTGAAATTAGTGGAAATTGGTTGAGATTAGTGGAAATTAGTGGAGAAGATTTTTTTTTGTTAAAAATTTTAGAAAGACAAGGATAAATGACTTTTAATTTTTTTTCATCAATTTTTAATATTTTGATTATGTCGTTTTTGCTTGCATGCGAGTCGGTGATGATTAAATCGTAATTTTTTAGGGCAAGCTTATTTAAAAAAATATTGATTTTTCCTTTAATACCAGCAGGAAAATGTTTTTTGTATTTTAAAGGAATAAGATCATGGATAATGGCGATTTGTTTTTTGGCAAGGCGCCTGAGGATTAGTGGCGGTTGGAGGAGGTTGAAAAATGGATTGATAAAAATAGAGTCGTTTAAGTTCTTAAAGTTTATAAAGTTTTTAAAGTTAATAAATTCAAACTTGTCAGAAAAGTTTTCTTTGAGAATTTGTAAGTATCGGCCGATGCCGCGGACGGCGCTTAGTTTATCTTTGGCAGTTGGATCATAGACAAAAACATTAGTCATGGCTAAATTATAGTATAATTTATTTATGATAATTCCTAAATATCTTCATCAATACTATTGGGATGTTGATGTAAAAAAGCTTGATCATCAAAAAAAGACTTATTTTGTCATTCATCGTCTTTTTGGATAAAGGCGGGTATTAAGGCTGCTTGATGGGTTAATGAAAAATTTTAGCAGAGAGCAAATTACTTATACCTAAAAAAATCGCCGGGATTTTTTTAAGTAACGTTTTCTTTTGGAGGTTGCTTTAGTCAGATTTCCTTAAAAAATAAATATATATAATTTTTTATTGATAAAATCATCCTTAACAAGGAACAAGTTTCTCAATTGATTTTGGAGAATCGTTATCCAGTTGCGGGAAATATTTTTTTAAGCCGTTGTATTGATGGAAGATATGAGAAAAAGTTAAAAGTCAAAAATCAAAAGTTAAAAGTTGAAGATCATATATTATTACCGGCGTTGGCTTTGCCGGGAGGGGATTTGGGAGAGTTGGCTTTGATTTTGGCAACGGGCAATGCTTTTGGATTTGAGATTGATGACAGCAAACTTTTTGCCGCCCTATCGGAAATAATTGGCGGAGAGGAAAACTTTCATTTTCACACCGACAATCATAGTGATTTAATGATTCCTGCTTCTGGTTGCGCTCATTGGAGGCAAATCCAATCAAATCCTCACTTATATAATCTGCAAGCTTCTCACATAAAATCTCTTAGTCTTATTTTGAATGCGATCGCATTAAAAATGAGCAAACCATATGTTTTGCACGGAGAGTATCGAGAGGGGGCAATCTTAATGATAAAAGGAGATTGGGGGGTTTATCCCCAATATTATTTTAAAACCGAGGAGAAAGAAACCTTAGTGCAGGTTTTTGTTTATCATCAAACTTTAGTTAACAAAAGACATCGACTTTTAGCAAAAAAGCTCATTAAAAATCAAGCGGTAAAACTTTATCCAGGCTGTGATGAAGAGTATTTATATGAGGTAATCTCTGAGGAGTGTGAGAATCATTTCTTTGAAACTTTAAATAATTTAGCTAAGGGTTTGCCAATTTTTAAGGTAGAATTTGAAAAAAATGGAGATTTTAAGATTGATGAGTTAGGACAAGTTATTGGTAAATGAAATTACCTTTTGGAATAATTTTTATTCTTTAAATACTTCAATGTTCAATTC
>CALLVF010000010.1 GCA_938010745.1 uncultured Patescibacteria group bacterium
ACGTAATACGTTATACATATTAGAGATATTCGATATTGGAGATTCGATATTAGAAATTAGAAATTATACATTCTACGTTATAGTTATAGCAAAATTTAAAATTAAGATTTTTTGAAGACTTTTTTTATTACCTCTTCAATTGGCTCATCTTCAATAGTTACATCGGAGAATTCAATTTGTTTTAAAATCATTGAAAGTTTGCTGGCGATTTCTTTTTTTGGTAGGGTGATTTTTAATTCAGGAAAATTATAGCTGTATTGAAAATTGGCTGGTAAGGAAAATTTTTTAGCCAATGGTGAGATTAATACAATGCGAATAATTTTTTGTTGGGAATGGTGATTGATGAGATCAGAAATTTTTCCATCAAAAATAATTTTTCCCTCATTTATAAGGATTACTCTTTTAGCTAACCGACGAACATCTTGCATGTAATGTGAAGTTAAAATGATAGTTGAGTTATAGCGAGTTTGGTATTCAGAGATAAATTTAATGATTGATGATTGGGCAAAAATATCAAGACCTATTGTTGGTTCATCAAGAAACAAAATCTTGGGTCGATGAAGAAGAGAATTAATTATTTCGAGTCTCATTCTCTGCCCCAACGATAAAGTCTTTACCGGTTGGTTTATGATTTGGCGACAATCCAAAAGTTCTACTAATTCATTAACGTTTTTTTTAAAAGTTTCTTCATCAATCTCATAAATTTCTTTATTTAATCGAAATGATTCAATCGCCGGTAACTCCCAGATCAGTTGATTTTTTTGCCCCGTGATAAAGGCAATTTGTCGCAAAAATGAGTATTTTTTATCAAATGGAAAAAACCCTAATACATTAACAAAACCTTTGGTTGGATAAAGAATGCCTGAGAGAATTTTCATTGTTGTTGTTTTTCCGGCGCCATTTGGGCCGATAAAACCAACAAGTTCACCCTCTTCAATTTCAAATGAAATATTGTCAAGAGCAAGGCTTTTTTGGTATTGACGAAAGAAAATATCTTGAAATAAATTTTTGCTGCGAACAGCTGTTTTATAAATTTTGGTAAGATTTTTGACAGTAATCATAAATTATTTTTAATTATTTTAATAAATTTTAACTGCCAACGCTTTGGTATTTTTTCAAGGCCATCTTCCATAAAAAAAGAGAAAATTCAAGAAAGATAAAGGTAATAAAAAAGCTTAAAATTAACATTTGTGTGGAGAGTAAATTAAAAAGAGCTTTTACTGGTATAGTCATCATTATTCCAATAGGAATAAGAAAAGTAAGAATAAAGCGCAAGGGTTCTTTATAGATATCAACCGGTAAGGCAGTCATTCGAGTGATATCTCGATAAATCATAATTGTATGGTCAACTTCGGTTGTTAGAATTCCTAAGGCTAAAACAATAATATGAAAACTGGTGGCGATAATTAGAGAATTAATAATTAATATTGAATAATGAATAATGTTTAAAAAATTGACGTTAGTTTTGATAAGAAAATAAAATAAGATTAGACTATAGGGAATAATTAAAAAAGCATCTAGGACATCTACACCGCCAATCAGAATACGAATGAAGGGATGATGCGGCTTTAAAAGAATGTTATCGAACTCACCAAAGATTACTAAGTTTCGAAAACGATAAACTTCTCTAAATAAAATTTGGCTTAATGTATCGATAAAATTAAAGGTTAAGAAAAAAATTATTGTTTGATTAAGGGTGTAGCCTAAAAGATAATTAGTTTTTGACACAAGATAATAAATAAAAGTAAAAAATACAACAAAACGAAAAATTTTTCCTACTAAAAAAGCAATAAGGCCAACTCGATGGTCAAGCATTGTTTTCATACTAAATTTACTCAAAAGCCAAAAAATTTTAAGGTTTTTTTTCATCTTCCATACACATTATAATTTTTAATTCCTAGTTTCCAAACAAAAACCATTGTTTTAAAAAGAATCAAAGACCATATAATACTGATAATAAAAGGAGTTAATTGTTGATGAGAGAAACCGTGAAGATATATTTTTGCTGGGAAAAATATTAAATAAGGCAAGGGCGTGATAATTAAAAGATTAAATATTGATGAAGGTAAAATATCAAGGGGGAAAAGTGTGCCGGCAATAAGGGAAATTAAAACAAAAAATATAAACCGTGGCGCCCAGATTTCAGCCGACCAAAAAGCGATAAAGGAAAGAGTAAGAGAAATAGAAAAAAAGATGGTGGTGGCGATAATAATTGCTAAAAAAAACATTAAATAAGTAATAATATTTTTTTGTATAAAAATTGTTGGTTTGAAGATAGCTATTAAAAAAATAATTTCAAAAATAGCAAAAAGAGAATTAATTAATTTATCAACTAATTCTCTACTAAGGATATATTTTAAAAAGGATAACGGTTTAATAAGATAATTAGCCAAATCACCACTGCGAATTTCACTGGCAACATCTGCTGTTCGTGTTGTTAGAATAATTGATGATAAGATATTTGTTAAAAGAACATAGGAAACAAGCTTATCAGGAGTGTATGAAAAAATTTGTGTTTTTTGATTAGATAAACTTGTCCATAAAGAATAAAGAAAAAATAATCCTAGGAGATTTCTTAGTCGCCATAGGATAAAACTTAAGCGGTAAACAAAATACTGCTTAAGCAATATGTAAAAAATGGTGAAGTACTTTTTCATATAATTTTTTGTTGGGAGGCTTTTTTTAGTCGATAACTTACAGGAGTATCTTCTATTAGATAACCTAATTCTTTAATCTTTTTTCGAATTTCATCTGCCTTTTTAAAATCCTTTTCTTTTCTTGCTTTTTCTCTTTCTTGGGCAAGTCTAATTATATCTTTTGGTATTTCCTCATCCCTAGTTCTATCTAGTTGAAGGCCTAAGACTTGATCAAATTCAAACAATAGATCTATTTTGTTGGCTGAGGGGATGTTAGATTTGAGCATCTGCCAAACAACTGCCATTGCTTGGGGAGTTTTTAAATCCTCGGTTAGAGCCTGAATGAATTTTTCGCGATAATTAACAATTTGATTTGATTTGTCTTGGGTGAAAGATATCATATCGTTTTGTTTTCTTAAAATTAAGATGTACTCTTTTAGTTTATTGTATGCTTCCTGGGCAGCATTAAGCGAATCCCAAGTGAAATTTAAAATCTGACGATAATGAGATTGCAAAAAAAGAAGTCTTAACGCTTCTGGCTTATATCCTTTTTTCTTAATATCTTCAATGGTGTAAAAATTGCCTAAAGATTTGCTCATTTTTTTCCCCTCAACAGTGACGAAGTTATTATGAAACCAATATTTAACAAAAGGTTTATTGCTGGCTACTTCTGATTGAGCAATTTCATTCTCATGATGAACTGGGATATGATCAACTCCGCCAGCATGAATGTCTATTGTCTCTCCTAAATACTTCATACTCATTGCTGAACATTCAATATGCCATCCAGGAAAACCATCTTCCCATGGTGAGTCCCAGTGCATGGTATGATTGGCAAAGCGACCAACTCTTTTAAACCATAAAGCAAAATCAGCTGGATGTTTTTTTTCTGGGTCAATATAAACCTCCCCGCGTGCTGCTTGAATTTTTTGTGAAAGTGGTTGGCGACTGAGTTTGCCATAATTTTTAAATTTGGAAACATCAAAATATACAGCTTCTTTTGTTTCGTAAGTATATCCCTTTTTTTCTAAAATTTGAATAAGCTGGATTATTTCTTTGATATGATCAGTTGCTTTGCAGAGAATCTCTGGTTTTATAATATTTAAATCATTAATACTTTGAATAAAAAAATCAGTGTAAAATTTTGCCACTTCCCAAACACTTTTACCAGTTTTTTTGGCACCTTTTTCTAGTTTATCTTCGCCAGTGTCATCATCTCCTGTTAAATGACCAACATCAGTAATATTCATCACGTGTTTGACTTGATAGCCAAGGTAATTTAGGGTTCTTTTAAGGATGTCATTGTTGGTAAAGGTGCGAAGGTGGCCAATATGGGTAAAATCATACACAGTTGGACCACAGGTGTACAAAGTAACTTTTGGATGATTAAGGGGCTTAAAATTTTCAATTTTTCGCGTTAAAGTATTATAAATGTTCATCTTTAATTAAATTCAATTTAAGTTTTAAAGCATTTAATTAATTTTTAAGTATATAAAATACTCAAGACTAAATCTATGGATAGATATTATATGAAAAAATAATGCTTTTTTTAACAATCTATTATCTACCTTTTTGTAGCGTATATTCTATATTTAAAAAAACTATTTTTTTATTTATTTAATTAAGTACTTAACTAAATTGATATGATAAATATTTCAAGAAAAAAATTGCCGGATAAGCTTTCCAATAAAATATAAGCTATTTCTTCATTTATTGAAAGAAGAAGTGAAGTGAGGATTTTTCTTTCATTTTGAATGGATTTTCATTTAAAAGAAAAATTTTATTTATCAAAGAAATCAACAATTATTTAACTTCTTTTTAAAGGGAATTTCTTGTTAGAGAATATCTTTAAAATTTTTAGCACATTAAGTGTCGCAGTATTAAAATATCCTCCTCATTTTACAAATAAAAATTAGAGCTGAATTTATCTTTAAAAGAAAAATTAATTAAAGAAAAAAATTTATTAAATTTAAATAATTTATTAGGGTATTTTATTATCTAACTAGGAAAAAACAGAGCTAAAAAAATTTGAAAATTATGGAAAATAATTTTAAAAGCATTAATTAAGTAGTTAACTAAATTGTTAAGATAATATTTTTTTATTTGGGTTTTTTATTTTTGATATTAAATCTATTGGTAAAGTCTTAGCAAAGTCGGAGTGGGCGGACTTGAACCGCCGGCCTCAGCGTCCCGAACGCTGCGCTCTCAGCCGTCTGAGCTACACTCCGAGAGTAAAAGATATTATTATATACCTAGTAAAAAAATTTTATTATATTATTTTATTTCTTTGCTTATTTGAAGACAAAAAAATTAAAGTTAAAAATCAAAAAATTAAAATTAACATAATTTATTGTAACTCAATTAATTTTTGCTTTTTTACTTAACAAATAATCGAAAAAAAACTGCTCTTAGTATAGCTGTATCGCATGTTGTAATAAAAAACAGGTTACATAT
>CALLVF010000011.1 GCA_938010745.1 uncultured Patescibacteria group bacterium
AGGAGAAGATACCAGTGTTGAATCTGGGTTATACAATATAAAAGCCCACCGATATACTGCCTCCTGCAGCATTACTGCAGCTAGCAATTCAGCTCAAATAAACTTTGTCTTCCCAACCTCCACCCCAACTCAAATTCCCTCCCCAACCTCAAACCTCTTACCAACTGAAACACCAACACCAACGGATCAACCAATACCGATTTCCTATAATAATATCTATCTCTCCGAAGCAATGGTTTATCCTCCCTCAGGCGTTAATGAATGGCTGGAAATTTACAACGGTAATGATTTTTCTGTTTCTTTAATTAACTGGTATATTGATGATCAAGAAAACGCCGGTTCCTCACCTAAAAAATTTTCTCTAGAAATTCAGCCTAAAAGCTACGGTGTAATTGATTTATCCAGTTCAATGTTTAATAACTCAGGTGATAACGTCAGACTTTTGGATTTTAACAAGCAGCAAAAAGACAGTTTTGAATATCTAAATGCTACTCAGGGAAAAACCTATGGAAGAGTCTCGTTTGAAAGTGATGATTTTTGTTTACAGGAAGAAAGTAAAGGATCAGCAAACAATACTTGCCTTAATCCAACAGCCACCCCAACATTAAAACCAACTCAAACCACCAATCCACCTTCAACACCAACGATAAAAATTTCCTTAAGTCCTACCCAAAAAAGTGTAATGAATAGTAAACAATCGCAAAAAAAAGATCAACTTAATTGGAAAAATAATTGAACAAAATAAACAAAAAATTCCAACAGTTAGTCAAAAAACAACTCAAGGAGAAATTTTAGGAACGGCGGTAAAAAATAAAAAAATAAATAAACCATTAATAAATAGCTTATCTTTTCTCTCCTTTTCTTACTCTCTTTTGACTATTTTTTCAATTTTTCTTAAAATAAAGAAAGTGTTATGAAAAAAATGGTCGAGTATATTCACCATTTATTTATCCCTCGTGAAGATAATAATTTTCGTGCTAAAGCCCTTCACCCTGATTTTTTAACTTACTATCTTCTAATTGCTTTCTTTTTAACTTTTGTTTTTAAATATACTCCTTTATCCAACGTTTTAGGCTATGCAACTGATATAACCGTTGAAAAACTTTATCAGTTAACTAATGAAGAAAGAAGAAAAAATGGTTTGCCTAATTTAATTTTTAATGAAAAATTGTCCCAAGCAGCAACCAAAAAAGCTTATGATATGTTTGCTAAAAATTATTGGGCGCATTATTCACCTGATGGCAAAACTCCATGGGACTTTATTTTAGAATCAGGTTACAGTTACGAGTATGCGGGAGAAAATTTAGCAAAGAATTTTTTATTTAGTGACGGGGTTGTTAAAGCCTGGATGAACTCGCCCACACATAAAGAAAATATTTTACGTAAAGACTACACTGAAGTGGGCTTTGCTGTTGTCAATGGCAACTTAAACGGTGAACCCACAACTCTTGTTGTTCAGATGTTTGGCAAACCCCTTACCTCCTCCCTTTCCCAAAAATCAACTGCTTCTGAAAATTTGAACTCTATTAATCCACAAGCCAATATTTCTCCCAATGAACAATCAGTTTTAGCCAGGCATGAAAGCAAAACTGGATTTAATATTACCGCTTTTTCCTTTAATATAAACCTTATCTTTTTTGCCTTTCTTATTTTAGCATTATTGCTTGATTTTTATTTTGCTTTCAAACTTAAAATAATAAGAGTTAGTGGAAAAAATATTGCTCATCTTATTTTTATCAGTTTTTTATTTGCTGGTCTTTTGATTGCAAGCCGAGGTTCAATATTATGAATATTAAATTTAAAAAACATCTCTTTGATTATCTTTTGTTAATTACCGCAGGTATATTTTTTCTAATTGGAGCTAACATCTTCAAAGGAGAAAGATTTCCCGAATTTGTTGTTATAACTGCTTTCGCTTGTTTTTATATCATATGGGGATTCTATCATCATATTTTTCATAATTCTTTTCGATTAAAAGTTGTGATAGAATATATTCTTATTGCTTTTACTCTAATTTTTCTTTTAAAAATTATTATTTACCCTTAAAAAAATGAAAGGAGTAATTCTTGCTGGTGGTTTAGCCACTCGCCTTTATCCATTAACTTTTGCCACCAATAAACACCTTTTGCCAGTTTATGATAAACCAATGATTTTTTATCCTATTCAAACCTTGGTTAGGGCAGGGATTACGGAAGTGCTTGTTGTGGTTTCAGGACCTCACGCTGGACATTTTATTCAGGTCTTAAAAAATGGCAAAGAGTTTGGTTTGAAGCATATGGAATTTGCCTACCAAGAAAATCCCAAAGGCGGTATAGCTGATGCCCTTTCATTAGCTGAGGACTTTGCTGATGGAAAACCAATTACAGTAATTTTAGGAGACAACACAACTGATGCTGACATTTCCAAACCAGTTAAAGAATTTAAAAAAGGGGCGCTTATTTTTTTAAAAAAAGTCCCTGATCCAAAACGTTTTGGGGTTCCTCGATTTGATAAAAAAGACAAAACAAAAATTATTGAAATAATAGAAAAACCTAAAAATCCCCCCTCAGATTATGCTGTCACCGGACTTTACATATATGATAATCAGGTTTTTGATTTTATAAAAAAATGTGACCCTAATTTTGCAGGTCGCGGAGAGTTAGAAATTACTCAAGTAAACAATTTTTATCTTAAAAAAAATGAGCTAAACTGGACAGAATTAAATGGTTATTGGCTCGATGCTGGTACTTTTGATACCTTACTTCTTGCCAACATTTACTGGGCAAAAAAAAGGGGTTTCAAAAATCCAAGTAATTTTTAAAAAAGGTTGATTTTTATTAGTTAATTAATTATATTATTTAAAAATACTTATAATGGATCCCGTTCAACTTTTGCTAACAGTGGTTTTAACAGTCAGTACTATCATTCTTGTTATTGTTGGTATACAACTAATATTCATTTTGAAAGAGTTAAGAAAAACCTTAAAAAAAATTAATGAAATAATTGTTTCCTTTGAAAGGTTTGGAGGTTCACTTGGATACGGTTTTTCTGAATTACTGGGATTTTTTACAGGAATCAAGTCTTTGATTAAAGTATTTGACATTATCCGTCGTAAGAAAAATGGAAAATCAAGTGAAAAATAATCCTTCCAATTTTTGGATTGGCTTTGCTTCAGGAATAACAGCAGGAATTTTTCTATCTTTTTTATTTGGAACAAAAAAAGGGAGAGAATATTTGAAAGAAATTATAGAGTTATCTGAAAACTTAGAGGAAAATTTATCTGTCATCGTTTCTGAAATAGAGGAAAGATTTGAAAAAAAAAGTAAAGTTCTTACACCTGAAGTCACTAAACAAGAAAAAAGACATGAACCAAAAACTTTAAATAGTCTTCTTAATAAAATTAAAAATCGCTTGACTTTTTAAAATTCATATTGTATGATAATCTAGTTTTACCAAAATCCCCTTGAACTTAGGGGTTTTTTATTATTAAAAAAATTGTCATTCTTTCCTACCCTAGATGACTAAACTTATAAAAAAAGATACCATACCTCAAAAGAATGTTTTCTTTGGTACAAAAGATGAAAATTTAGAGAAAATCGACTTGATTGAAATTCAGAAAAATTCTTGGCAAAAATTTATTAATGAAGGCCTAAAAGAAATAATCAGTGATTTTTTTCCAATTGAAGATTATACGGAAAAAAAATTTTCACTTTTTTTTGAAAATATATATTTTGGTGAACCACGCTATTCTTTAGAAACTTGCCTTAAGAAAAAGCTTACCTACGATGTCCCCGTCTATGTTAGATTAAGATTAATAAACAAAAAAACAGGAGGAGAGAAAAATCAGGATGTTTACTTTTTTAATCTTCCAAAAATGACGGAAAGAGGTACATTTATTATCAATGGTATTGAAAGAGCAATTATTAATCAAATCGTCCGTTCTCCCGGCGTTTACTTCACAGCGGAAATTGATAAAATTACTGGATTAACACTATTTAATGCAGAGATTCGCCCCTATATTGGTGCTTGGATTGATATTAGCATAAATAAAAATAACCTGGTCGAAATGAAGGTTAATAAAAGAAGAAAATTTTTAGCCACCACCTTTTTGAAAGTTTTTGATGGTGAAAGTAATTCTCAAATTCTTTCTTTTTTTAATGATTTAGATAAATCCTTAGTCGAAAAATATCTTCTACCTACATTAAAAAAAGATCAGGCAAAAAATAAAGACGAAGCAGTTCTTGAAATTTATCGAAAACTAAAACCTGGTGAACCTCTCATTTTAGAAAACGCCTATAAAACAATTGAAAATCTCTTTTTTAATCCTCGACGTTATTCTTTAGCTGATGTTGGTCGTTATAAATTAAATAAAAGACTAGGTCTTGATCTTCAAATAGCAAAAGAAAATTATCTTTTAACTAAAAAAGATATTATTGAAACAATAAAATCACTTCTTCTTTTAACTGCAGATCGTGGTAGATTTGATGATATTGATCATCTTGGCAACCGCAGAATAAGAACAGTTGGTGAGTTAGTTGGTATGTTTGGGATTAGAGTGGGAATGTTAAGAGTGGAAAGAGAAATTAGAGAGAGAATGAGTCTTGTAGGTGGAGAAGTTAACGTTTCACCATCCCAAATTGTTAATTCCAAACCTTTAACAGTTGCTATCAATTCTTTTTTTAGAACTAGTCAATTATCAACTATTGTTGATCAAACTAATCCACTTTCTGAGCTAGATAACTTAAGAAGAATTACTGTCGGTGGTCCTGGAGGAATTGAAAAAGAAAGAGCTTCATTTTCAATTCGCGATATTTCATCCTCTCAATATGGAAGAATTTGTCCAATAAGAAGTCCAGAGGGACCAAATATTGGTGTAGTTACCTATATGGCCTTATACGCACGAGTAAACAAATATGGATTTTTGGAAACTCCTTATAAAAAGGTTATCAAAGAAAAACATGGAAATAAGATAAAGGCAAAAATAAGTTCAGAAATTATTTATCTTCAAGCGGATGATGAAGAAAAATTTTATATTACCTCAAAAGATATAAATATAGATGAAAACAATTATATAACTGATAATATTGTCCCTGCTCGATATAACGGAGAGATTATTGAAGTTCCTGTTGAAAAAATTGATCTAATTGATATTTCACCTAGACAAGTAGTCGGCGCTTCAGCCTCTTTAATTCCTTTTCTACAAAATGACGATGCTAGCCGTGCTCTTATGGGTACACACATGCAATGTCAAGCAGTACCTCTTCTTAATCCAGAAGCTCCAATTGTGGAAACAGGAATGGAATCAAAAATTTGCTCCGCATTGGGAAGAACTGTTTATGCTCCTGAGGATGGAGTTGTTGAATATGTTGATGGTGAAAAAGTAATTATCAAAGGAAAAAGTGGAAAAATTTACCCATATCCAATTAAACGATACCAAAGAACCAATAAAGATGTAGCTTTTGATCAAAAACCTAAAGTAGAGTTAAAGCAGAAAATTAAGAAAGGAGATGTAATTATTGATGGTCCATCAACACAAAACGGCAAATTAGCCTTAGGTCGAAATTTAACAATTGCCTATACCTCTCTACATGGTTTAGGCTATGAAGATGGATTTGTTATATCTGAAAGATTATTAACTGAGGATATTTTTACCTCAATTACAATGGAAGAATTCATTGCCGATCTTGTTGATACAAAACTGGGTCCAGAAGAATTAACTCGTGATATACCAAACGTCAGAGAGGAAGTATTAGCAAATTTAGACAAAAATGGTTTAGTGATTATTGGTACGTATGTGCAAGGAGGCGATATTTTAGTCGGAAAAGTTGCTCCCAAAGGCGAAAAAGAACTAACTGCAGAGGAACGTCTTTTAAGAGCCATATTTGGTGACAAAGCTAAAGATGTTAAGGACACTTCTTTGCGAATGCCTTATGGAAAAAAAGGTTATGTTGTTAATATTGAAATTATCGATAGTAAAAAGGATCCTAACGAACTCGATCCTAGTATTATCAAAAGAATTATTGTAAACACTGCTCAGCTAAGAAAAATATCGGTTGGAGATAAATTAGCTGGTCGTCATGGAAACAAAGGAGTAATCTCTAAAATTTTACCAGTTTGGGAAATGCCCTACCTTGAAGATGGGACGCCAGTTGATGTTATCCTATCTCCTCTATCTATTCTTTCAAGAATGAATTTAGGTCAACTTTTTGAAGTTTTAATGGGAACTATTGCTAAAAAAAATAATTTGCATATCTCTGTGCCGGTTTTTGAAAAAATTAAAGAGGAATTTATTACTGAGAGTCTTAAAAAAGTTGGATTACCTGCTGATAATAAAGTTACTCTCTACGATGGACAAACAGGAAAACCTTACGAAAAACCAGTATTGGTAGGGACGGGTTATATCATGAAATTAATTCACATGGTTGAGGATAAATTTCATGCGCGCTCGGTTGGTCCTTATTCATTAGTCAGTCAACAACCATTAGGTGGTAAAGCACAATTAGGTGGTCAAAGATTTGGAGAAATGGAGGTTTGGGCGCTAGAAGCTCATAGAGTACCTCACACTCTTCAGGAAATGTTAACAATTAAAAGTGACGATGTACGCGGAAGAACAAAAGCTTTTGAATCAATTATTAAAGGCGCTGATATTCCCTCTTCCAGCGTCCCTGAATCATTCCACGTTTTAGTAAAAGAGTTAAATGCCTTAGGATTATCAATTGATTATATTAAATAATTATGGATGATTTTAAACTAATTGATTTTTCTGGTTTACGAATTAGTCTTGCCTCTCCTGAGGTTATACTCTCTTGGTCAAAAGGAGAAGTAACTAAACCAGAAACAATTAATTATCGAACTTTTAGAGCCGAAAAAGATGGCCTTTTTGATGAAAAAATTTTTGGACCAACAAAAGATTATGAGTGCTACTGCGGCAAATATAAAAGAATTCGCTACAAAGGAATAGTTTGTGATCGTTGTGGCGTTGAAGTTACCACTTCTGCTGTTCGCCGTGAAAGAATGGGACACATCAAATTAGCTACTCCCATTGCTCATATTTGGTATTTTAAAGGCTCTTCATCAGCTCTTTCTACAATTTTGGATATTCCTCCTCAATCTTTGGAAAGAATCATCTACTACGCTTTATACTTAGTTTGTAAAGTTGATAAAGAAAAACAAAAAGAGGCAGTTGCCATTCTTGAGGAAACTAAAAAACAAGAGTTAGAAGAAATAGATAAAGTTTATACTCAGAAAAAAGAACAATTAGAAAAAGAATTTAATCAACAAAAAGAAGAAATATCAAAAAAAATCACCAACAAAGAACAAAAAGAAATTGCTTTGCAAGAATTAGAGTTTAAGAAAAGAGAGCAAGCAAGAATTTTATCCAATCATTACATTGATGAACAATCAAAAAAAACATTCTTTTTTGAAAGATTAACAAAAATCACAAGATCAATAAGCGTGGGAGAAACTATTGAAGAAGATGACTATCTTTATCTTAAAGAAAAAGGAGCCGCAGATTTTCTTTCTGTCGGCATGGGAGCAGAAACTCTTTATGAAATCCTTTCTTCTTACGATATCAATCAAGAGTATTCCAACACTTTAAAAATTTTAAACGACTCCCAAGGAGAAAAAAGAAATAAAATTCTCAAAAAAGCTCGCCTTCTTGAAGCACTTATCAAAGCAAAAATTTCACCAAAATGGATGTTACTAACTGTTTTACCAGTTATTCCACCTGATCTTAGACCAGTAGTACAACTTCCTGGCGGAAAATTTGCCACCTCTGATCTTAATGATTTTTATCGAAGAGTAATAAATAGAAATAATCGATTAAAACAATTAATTGATTTAGGAGCACCAGAAATAATTCTTCGCAATGAAAAGCGGATGTTGCAAGAGGCCGTTGATTCATTAATTGACCTATCAAAATCACGCGGAAAAGCCAGAGCTAATTCTGGCGGAGCAAAAGTTCAAAAATCTCTTTCTGATATATTAAGAGGAAAACAAGGAAGATTTAGACAAAACTTATTAGGTAAAAGAGTTGACTACTCAGGTAGGTCAACAATCATTGTCGGTCCTGAACTCTCTATTGACCAATGTGGTATACCAAAAGAAATGGCTCTTGAACTTTTTAAGCCTTTTATTCTTCATGAAATTATTATCCGAGGTCTGGCTCCCAACATCAAAAGTGCTAAAAATTTTCTTGAAAGAAAAGAACCGATTATTTATACAATTTTGGAAGAAATTACTAAAAATCATCCTGTTCTTTTAAACCGCGCTCCTACTCTTCATAAATTATCAATTCTTGGTTTTTATCCAGTTCTAACAGACTCTTATGCAATAAAACTTCATCCAACAGTTTGCGCTGGTTATAACGCTGATTTTGATGGTGATGCAATGGGTGTATTTGTACCTCTTTCAAAAAAGGCAATTGAAGAGGTTAAAACAAGAATGCTTCCATATCAAAATCTTCTTAAACCCGCTGATGGTTCACCAATAGTTTTACCTAACAAAGAAATGGCTTTAGGATGCTACTATCTTACTACTTTTGATAGTAATATTTTAACCAAAAAAAGCGATAATCAATTAAAGTTTTTTGCTAGTGAACAAGAAGCAATAAATTTTTATCAGGTTGGCAAAATCACTCTAAGGGAGCCTATATGGGTTTCGATTGATGGAAAAGTCATAAAAACCTCCGTTGGTCGAATTATTTTCAATCAATCACTTCCTACTGAGCTTCGTTTTATCAACCAAGAAATAAAAGCCACTGATCTAAAAAATATTGTTATCTCAGCGATGAAACTATTTGATAATAAAAAAGTTGGTGAGTTAATTGATAAGTTAAAAGAGATTGGATTTTGGGGAGCAACTATTTCAGGCGGACTTTCTCTTTCTATATTTGACTGCACAATGATTCGTGAAAAAGAAGAAATTATTAAGCAAACAGAAAAAGAATTGGAAAAAATTGAACAAAATTACCAACAAGGACTTTTAACTCTTGAAGAAAAGAAAAGATATTCTAATAAATTATGGATTGAGACAACAGAAAAACTAGCTGATATGACTTGGGCAGCCATAGATGAAGAAAATCCTGTAAAAATTATCATTAAATCAGGTGGTGCCCGTGCTTCACGGGAACAATTGAAACAACTTTCCGCCATTAAAGGTTTAGTTGTTGATCCTCTTGGTAAAATTATTGAAGTTCCCACTAAATCTAATTATCGAGAAGGATTATCAATATTTGAATATGTAATCTCCGCTCGCGGAGCTCGTAAAGGGTTAACTGACTCAGCCTTAAAAACAGCCGATGCCGGTTATCTTACTCGCCGGCTAGTCGATGTTGCCCATGATATGATTGTCCGAGAAGAAGACTGTGGGACTAAAGAAGGATTAATAATTAAAGCAGAAGGAGAAAGAAAAGACAAATTTGTAGAAAGAATTAAAGGAAGATTTGAAGCAGAAACCAATCAATTAATTGATGAAAAAAAGATAAAAGAAATTGAAAAAAAAGGTATTAAAACTATAAAAGTCAGATCTCCTCTATATTGCCAATCTAAATATGGCGTTTGTCAAAAATGTTACGGCATTGATCTTTCCAATGGACAATTAGTTGAGATTGGAGTTCCAGTTGGGGTAATTGCCGCTCAATCAATTGGAGAGCCTGGAACACAGCTGACAATGAGAGTCCGACATTTTGGTGGGATAGTTATTTCTGATGTAACTCAAGGTTTACCACGCGTAGAGGAACTTTTTGAAACTAGAACACCAAAAATTGTTTCTCCAATCTCGGAAATAGCTGGTAAAGTATCAATACAAGAAGACACCACAAAAGAACTTTATCTTTTAAAAATTACCTCAACTAATGAAAATTCCCCTATCAAAGAACAAGAATTCACTATACCAACATCTCAAAAATTAAAAGTAAAAGATGGCGATTTAATTGCTGCTGGCACACCACTGTCAGAGGGTTTTTTAGATATCCATGATGTTTTAACTATTAAAGGATTAAGAGCTGCTCAAATTTATCTTTTAAATGAAATCCAAAAAGTTTACGAATCTCAAGGAATTACCATCCATGATAAACACTTCGAAGTAATAATTCGAAAAATGAGCGATAAGATTATAATTGAAGATGAAGGAGACACTTCCTTCGTCAAGGATGAAGTAGTTTCTAAAATTCGTTTTGAGGAAGAAAACAAAAAAGTTTTAGCAAAGGGACAAAAACCGGCAACTGGAAGAATATCAATTTTGGGTATTACTCGTGCAGCTATATACACTGATTCTTGGCTCTCATCAGCTTCATTTGAACAAACAACTAATGTTTTAGCCAACTCTGCCTTAAAAGGTCAAGTTGATTACTTGTTAGGACTTAAAGAAAATGTTATAATTGGAAGATTAATTCCGGTAACCAAAGAATTAATTGAAAAATATTATGGTAATTTTTTAAGTAAATATGACAACAATCAACCA
>CALLVF010000012.1 GCA_938010745.1 uncultured Patescibacteria group bacterium
CATTAAAATTAATATGTTAAGAGAGTCTTTGAGGGAGGTAGAGAACCAATAATCAAAAATCATCAAAATCAAAAAATATTTATAAAGCTTAGTGGTTTATAACAAAAGAAGAAGAGTGGAATTATTTAATAAATTAAAATAAGATGTAAAATTAAAACATGGGCTTGAAAGCTGTCTTAAATAAACCAATTAAGATAAGTAGCAGTCTTTTTCTAAAATCAATTAGTTTTTTATTTCTCCCCATCATAGGATTTATTATATTTTCATTTGTATCTTATCCTTTAAAACCTCACTGCAGTTTAGGTAATGGACTTTTGGGTTGTACGCCTATATGTGAAGCAACTTCTTATTTTGAAAATGGACAACCAGCAAGTTATAAGGTTACTCCATGCTTTCATGAAGGACCTTCGGATTTTCAAAAACTTCTTTTTAGAAGAGGTTTGCTATTTTTTCCTTTAATCTTTGTTTTAATTTCTCTCTGGATTTATAAAGATGGATTTAAAAAAGTTATTAAAAAACTATCTTACGTTGCCTTTGCTCCTTTATATTTATTTATTGAAAACAAAAAAAATAAAAATCTTATTTCAAAAATTGCCGTTATTTTAATAATTTTCTTTTTAGCAATTGAATGGATATTTGGTTATTATGTTGTTTTAAAAACTTTTATTAACAATAATCAAACTTCTACTTCCTCAACAAATACCTCTTGCGATGAACAAAAAACTCTTGAAAAAGCAAAATTTTGTACAGTTTTGGTATTAAGAGATGATGGTGGTCATGGCAGTGGATTCTCAATTGAAAAAGGTTACATAATAACTAATCGTCATGTTATAGAAGGAGCAAAAAAATTAACCACTTGGATTAATAAAGAAGAACCTCTTACTCTTTGGAATTATTCAGAGAATGAAGACTTAGCGGTATTAAAAATTCAAACTGAAATACCAACTTGTGATTTATTTAATTCTAAAAAGATAAAACTGGCAGAAACTCTTTATGCTGTAGGCTGGCCTAATGTTCCTGAAGGTGAATCATCAATTACAAAAGGAATTTATTCAAGAACAATAAAAGCAAAAGAAGGACCAGAATTCATCCAAACAGATGCTGCTATTAATCCTGGTAGTTCTGGTGGTCCTTTACTAAACCAATGTGGTGTAGTGGGGATAAATACATCAAAGCTTACTTGGAGTGATTATGAAACACCTTCTGAAGGTTTCGGCTTTGCTTTAGCTTCTAATTATTTTAAAACAATAGTTGAAGATTTAATTAAAAAGGGTAGCGTGAAAAAGCTTCCTATTCCATCTTCTAAACCAAAAAAGTACACTCCAAGCTATAACTATGAAGAAAATAACCAATCTGATTATTCTTATGATAAATCAACTTTGGTAAGTTGGATAAATGCTAGAGAGAGAACACGAGAAATGTTAAATTATTGGAATAATAAAGATTCAGGCGGTTATGATAAGCAAAAATTTGATGAGCTTAAAGATATATTGGCAAGAATGAGTGCGGTGGTGGAGACTATCGTTCCTAAAATGATGGAGGGCAAACAGCTTTCAAGCGAAGAAAATAGACTTTTAAATGAATGGAATTCTATGTACAACAAAGCATTAACTTTGGAAGGACAGCTTGATAACCAAAATTATTATTATGGATATTATCATTATGAATGCCGTTCAGGAGCTTGTATAAAAGTTTCCGGAAGGGGAAAAAATACTTGTTCTTCCTTTTATGATTGCCAACCAAAATATCGCTATACTTGCAAAGATATGATGTGTGTTAAAGTTGAAGGTGATGGTCCAAACGATTGTTATTTTAATTCTGATTGTTATCATTATGCCTGTCAAGGAAAATCTTGTGTAAAGGTTGCCGGTAAGGGAACAGATGAGTGTTATTATGAAGGAGATAGCTATTCATGTGTTCACAATGAATGTCGAGATGGGAAGTGTGTTGAGGTTGAAGGCAAAGGAATAAATAGTTGTTATAGTGACTATGGTTGTCAATAAAAGGGGGTAAGAAACTAATCCTCCTCTCCTGACTTCTTTACTCCTTCCCCTGTTATTGGATTTCCACCTTTTTAATACTTATTTGATCAATCTGGCGCCATACTTTCTTTTGAGCGGCATTAGTTGGTTTACCTATTTCCTCCTCAATCTTTTTTGTATAGGCAAGTTTATCTATCAATAGAGCTAAAAAACTTGTGTCTCTTTCTAGCATTAATTTTATTATACAAAATTTATATAAAAAATTCTAACCCCCGTCACGATTTTTGATAAAATATAGCTATGATTGTTAATGATATAATCAAAGCAAAACCCTTTCTTGCTTGGTATGTGAAAGGTCCTGAGAAACTTTCTGAACAGTCAGTTTTAGAACATGTTTTAAATTATGGTAATTGGGATGACGTTCAACAGTTTATTAAGATAAACGGCAAGATTATTTAACAAGTCACTAAAAAATAAAAGATATAATTATTTACCGGCAATAAGGTCTTATTTTTACCGTTATTTTAATAAAAAAATATCCTAATCCTTGAAAAATAAGTTTTAAATGAAGTTAAAAATAAAAAATAAATTAGATATAAAAATCATTCTCGCCATATCTGTCTTTATTTTTTTAGCTTTTTTTTCATCAGAAAGAACTAAATCCTCTAAAAAAAACCAACCCCCAAATCCATCAATTTTAAAATCAAATTTAAATAAAAATTTAACTCCTTCAATAACTTTAACCTTAGGTCCAACTGCTCCTTTATCTTCACCATTAATCACCGAATTTAATCAAACACCAGAAAAACAGCTTTATCAAGTAGTTAAAGTGATTGATGGTGATACAATTGTGGTAAAAATAGATGGTAAAGATGAAGTAATAAGATTAATTGGTATTAACACTCCAGAGACAGTTGACCCAAGACGGTCGGTTGAATGTTTTGGTAGGGAGGCTTCAGATAAAGCAAAAGAAATCTTAACAGGCAAAAAAGT
>CALLVF010000013.1 GCA_938010745.1 uncultured Patescibacteria group bacterium
CCAGTCAATGAAAGATTCAATCGTACCTTAAAAGAAGAATTCCTGGCTTTAGGGAATTTTCATCTTGAGCCAGAAATTTTTAATCCCCAACTTCTTAATTGGCTGGAAGAATATCTCTGCCGGAGACCTCATAAAGCCTTAGGTTATAAAACACCCATTGAAGTAGCTTCTGGACAACCCCACTTGTCAAAAATGTGCTTATCTTATACAACTTATTTATTTTTTTTAAATAAATATTATAATAATTTAAAATGGAAAAGCCTTCAATAAAACATCCTGAATTTTTAAAAAATAAATATTGGGGTTTTAAGGAATTTCGAGACGCTGTTTTAAAATCTTCACAAAGAGCAGGAAAGGCAAAACCAGAAACTCAACCTCATCCAACCCAAATCCCTCTTTATATTCAAAGAATAATAGAAATTTTAAATAAACCAAGAGGCAAAGAACTTGTTGAAACCCAGATTCTCTTTAAAAAATATATCATTAAACCTGAAAATATAACTAATGATTATTTAAAAAATATCATTTTAGGTAGTTTTGCTGAACTAAAAGGCTATAACCGAGAACAATTAGCAAATGAAGAAATAAAAAGAATAATCATTGAACAATTTGAAAAGGAGACGGATAAAAATTTCAAAACTTATCAAATTCCCAAAGAGGAAAAAAAGCGATTGATAGATCAAATTATTGAAGATCAAAAAAGAAGTTTGAATTTATGGTTTAATTATTTAACCTCACCCGAAGCTCAACAAAATTATCCCCCTGAATTTAGATATTGGGCATTTGCTGAAGTCTTAAAATTAGGAAATTACGATGAAAAGGAGAAAAAATTTAACGAACGAACAAAGACAACAACTGTTCCTTATCCTCACTTAGATGCTTATGCTCTCTCTATTATCTTAGATATTGTTATAAGCAAGTACGAAAAAAGAACAGCCGAGATTTTTGAAATAATACCTCCAGAAGAAAGAAAAGAATTGGAAGAACTAAGAAAACAAGAAAACTTTAATTTGCTTTATTCTTGGGCTTTAGAATACATCAAAAAATTAAAACTTCCCAAAGAAAGATTGCCTATTATTAATGGACAATGGAAAGTTTATAAAGAAGGCTCAAACCCCAAAGAATTAACCGCAGATTTACGAAAATTTCCTACTGGTTGGTGTATTGCCAGCGAAGCTACAGCGGAAAATTATCTTTTTCATTCAGATGTTTATATTTATTATTCTCTTGATGCAGAAAACAAGCCTACTATTCCTCGAGTAGCAGTGGTCTATAATCACAAAACCCAAAGAATAACAGAAATTAGAGGAATATCTGAAAGTCAAAATTTAGATGAATATATTGCTCCAGTGGTTGAAAGGAGCTTAAAAGAAGGAATAAAAATAGAAGAAAAAACAATAAAATTATTGGGAGCTGAAAATTATTTAAAGGCTACTCAAGATATGAAAAAATTAGCAGCTATATATACAAAATATAGACGAGGTGAAGATTTAACTAATGAGGAATTAGAGTTTTTGTATGAAATTGATGAACCAATAAAGAGTTTTGGGTATGAAAGTGATCTAAGAATAAATGAAATTATAAGGAGTAGGAATATCAAAAAAGACTTAGCGAAAATTTTTGGTTGTCAAGAAAATCAAATTACTCTTGATGCTGAAGAGTTTTTAGAAACTACGAAAAGAGGCATAGAAGTTATTTTTCACTATAGAGATCTTGATTTCAAAAATCTAAAATCAGCCGAAGGATTAAATTTGCCTAAAAGAATTAGAGGAGATCTTGATCTTAGTGGTCTTACTTCATCTAAAGGATTGAAATTACCTGAGAAAATTGGAAGAGATCTTTATCTTAATAGCCTTACTTCATCTAAAGGATTAAAATTGCCTGAGGAAATTGGAGGAAATCTTTATCTTGGAAGTCTTACTTCAGCTGAAGGATTAAAATTACCTGAAGAAATCGGAGGAGATCTTTATCTTGACAGCCTTACTTCAGCTGAAGGATTGGAATTGCCTGAGAAAATTGGAGGAAGTCTTGATATTAGTAGTCTTACTTCGTCTAAAGGATTAAAATTGCCTGAGGAAATCGGAGGAGGTCTTTATCTTAATAGCCTTACTTCATCTAAAGGATTAAAATTGCCTGAGAAAATTGGAAGAGATCTTTATCTTGATAGCCTTACTTCATCTAAAGGATTAAAATTACCTGAAGAAATCGGAGGAGATCTTTATCTTAATAGCCTTACTTCATCTAAAGGATTAAAATTGCCTGAGAAAATTGGAGGAAGTCTTTATCTTAATAGTCTTACTTCAACTGAAGGATTGGAATTGGAACGCTTGAAAATTTTGGGGAATATATATTTTGGAAGAAGCCTCATTAGTAAAGAAATAGAAGGCTTAAAAGCTAAATATCCTCATCTCAAAGATAAAATCAGATACGAATGATAACAGCCACTCTAAACATCAATAATAAAATATGGTCTTTTTAAAAGACAATTTTTTTAGAAAATCAATTTGAAATTATTAAAAACTTTTAAAAACAACCGTTGTTTCTCCATTTAATTTTCTATTTTTTATTTTTTCTTT
>CALLVF010000014.1 GCA_938010745.1 uncultured Patescibacteria group bacterium
CCATTTTTTTTGAAAGAATAAGGACCTCAATTGGAAATGATAAAGAATTAAGTAATTGAGCATAGGCATAAATCATTGAAGCTTGTTCTTCAGCAGATAAAAGCCAAAAGTTAACTGCCGAAACCTCAATTACCACTACTGCTGATTTATCTTTTAACAAAAGAATATCATCTTTTATCTCCTCAATTTCAATAAAATTTTGAGTTGATGATTTCACTGGAGCAGTTGTTTTTTTTGTTATTGTCATAACTGTCTAAAAAATTTATAGTAGCTCTTTGGAAAAAATCTCTATCGGTTTTTGGTTTTTTGAGTCGATCCTTATTTTCATTTTATCAAAATTATAAGTACTTTTTGGGTCTTTAACCTCAAAAGTGTATTCACCTAAGGGTAAAGGATTAAATGTGGCGAAAATTCCATGAGGATTGGTTTTTAAAAGTCGAAGCACTTCGCCTTTATCGTTTTTAACGTAGATTAAAATTCCAGGTAATGGGATTAGTTTATGGTTTTTAACAACACCAGAAAAAAAAGGTTTTTTTACTGTAGTGTAAGATGAGTTAATATCAAAAGAAGGTTTCGTTGTTTTATTATCTTTAGTGTTTTTTTTATTTGTATTGGGATTTAATTTAAGCGATTGTTGCAGGAGTTGGTTAATAGTTTGTTTTTTGTCGTTGGGTTTTATTATGTTTTCATTTTTTGTTTCTAAATACTTATTCAGAAGTTGCTGTGAACGAATATGGATAAGCGATTGGTAAGGGTTGATTTCAAAAGATAAATTTCTTAGAAAATAAATCGGTGGATTTTGTTTATTATAGAAATACTGAGTAGGGGATGTAAGTCGTTTATAAAGATTTTTAATCCAAACATCCAAAGGACGGTCATTTATTGGTAAAAATGCTAATGCAACTCCAAATAGAGCAATTAAAATTGATAAAAGAATGTTTAAAAAAGGTATTGGGAATATAAAATAAGTGAGCAAGCCTAAAGGGATAAAAAACACTAGATAAATAAATTGTTTAATGGTTAAAAAACCAATAAGCTTAAACTCAAAAGTGGTAATTTGACGGGGGATAGGATGTTGCTCCATATAAATTTAGTATAGCAAGCGATAAGTTTTTAATAAGATTTATTTTTTTTAATAATAATTTTTTTACGGAATTAAATTTTTTTGGGTCCAATTATTATCAAAAAGGCAAGTTTTTTCATTTAATTGTTGATCGATTAATCAATTTTTTTACTTTTTTATCGTCTACTTGAAAAAAATTATCGTAAAACTGAGAAACTGAGGAAAAATAGGGGTTTTTGTGAATAATTAAAGCTTTATCAAAGTTTTTTTCTTCAAAATCAATCGGAGCAACCGGGACTGCTAAAAATATTTTTCTTGGTTTTTTGCTTTTAAGAAAAAGAAGAGCTGCTTTAACTGTTGCCCCAGTGGCAATTCCATCATCAACCAAGATAAGATGATAATTTTTAAGGTGATTAAATTGTTCTTCATGTAAAGAAAATCGTCTTTGATAATCTATAAATTTTTTTTTGGCCTGGATAATTTGATTTTGGATTGTGGCTTTATCGATATCTAATGATGAAATAATTTTTTTTTCAAGAAAAACCATATCAAAACACAAAGCCCCAAGAGCCAGTTCGGGATTACTTGGTGCTTGGATTTTAGCAACAATTAATGGCAGATGGCCTATTTTTAATTTTTTAGCAATAATATCACCAACAATAATTCCACCTCTTAATAAAGACACTACTAATATCCTACTTCTCACTAGACGTCGTTTAATGTATGGGTCATTTTTAATAATTTCCGCCAGTTTTTCTCCGGCATCTTGGCGGTCTTTGAAAATCATTAATATTATTTTAAATAGCAAATAGCAAATAGCAAATAGAAATATAATTTTGTATAATTATTTTAAATTTTAATTTTTTTTGGGCCCGTAGTTTAGTTGGCTAAAACATCTGGCTGGCAGTCAGAAGAGCAGGGGTTCGAGTCCCCTCGGGTCCACCAGTCTTACTTCTTCTTCTAAAAATTATTTTGTAGGTTATAGTCCGTTGACAAAGAGTTTGTAAAGTTTATAAAGTCAATAAGGTTCATAAAATATTACAAAATATCACAATGTCTACACTTCGCGATTTACCAAAAGAAGAACGCCCAAGAGAAAGGCTAATAAAATATGGCGTTGAAGCATTGTCATTACAAGAACTTTTTGCTTTAATATTTGGTCGAGGAACAAAAGGCGAGTCAGTAATGAAAATTGCTCAAGAACTTTTGTTAAGATTTGGAAGCTTGGAAAAGATAAAAGAAGCTTCAATTGAAGATTTAAAAGAGATAAAAGGTTTGGGTTTGGTTAAGGTTTGTCAGCTTAAAGCTTGTTTGGAAATTGGAAGAAGAATCAATGAAAATCTCGAGTCAAAAATTAAAAATTTAAAACTAAAAATACAAAAACAAAAAAACAAATAACTCCAGAAGATATCTATCTTCAAGTTCGCTCAAAAATTATTAACTATCATAAAGAACATTTTCTTGTTGTTTCTCTTGATGTAAGAAATAAGATTATTGCTGTTGATACAGTTTCTATTGGTATCTTAAATAACAATCTTATTCATCCTCGAGAAACTTTTGAAGTGGCAATCAGACATCATGCGGCTCAAATTATCATCTGTCATAATCATCCATCAGGCGAGTTAACTCCTTCAGAAGATGATATTTTAATTACAAAAAAAATTGTTTTAGCCGGAAAACTTCTTGATATTAAAGTGATTGATCATTTGATAATCACCAAAGATGGATTTTTTAGTTTTGCTAAAGAAAGAATTTTGTAATCTTGTACAACTTAACAAAATATTTAAAATAAAGTATCATTTTTTTATGAAAAAAACCAGCGTTTATCTTTTAAGAGAAAATTTAGCCAGTTATCTTAATGAGATAATAAAAACAGGCGATCCTTTAATGGTTTGTAAATACAATAAACCTTTAGTGGTTATCAGTTTGCCAGAAAAAGACAAAACCAATACTGATTATGAAAAGTTTTTTGGATTTATGACCAAAGATGAAAGGGGAGTTGATTATGAAAATCGGGTAAGAAGAGGAAAAAAAGAAAAAGATTATATGAGAAAGTTAAAAAAAAGAATAACTTAATATGAAGGTTTTTGTTGATACTAATATTATTATTGATTACACAAAAGGTTTTGAAAAAAATCTTTTAAGTCTTTTAGAAAAACAAGATAAAAAAGAAATTGAAATTTTTATTAATCCGATTATTATTACTGAATTTTTTTAATGATAAAAATTTAAAAAATAGTAAAAAATTAAAAATAGCATTAGAGTTTTTTGAAAATTTTAAAATAGTTGAGATTGATAAAAAAACCAGACTAATTGCCGGGCAACTTTTAAGAGAAAATAAAGTTTATTTTTTTACTGATGCTTTAATTGCCGCTACTTGCATAAAAAACTCTTTTTTTCTTCTTACTAAAATAAATCTGATTTTGAAAAAGTTAAAGGATTAAGATTTTATAAAAAGGTAATTGCACCTAAGATTTAATAATTTGTAATAACTTTGTCTTAATATCACGCTCTTTTATATTATTAAATCTCCATTCAATTTCTTTTAGGTACAAATAAAAGTTTTTCTTTGAGATTCCATTATACTTAACAAGAA
>CALLVF010000015.1 GCA_938010745.1 uncultured Patescibacteria group bacterium
TTTTGGCAGAGGATAAATTTTTTCAATCTTATCTAAAATTTTTTTTGCCTTCCATAAAGCATTATCACCTTGCCAAGGATAAGCTCCATGAGCTGATTTGCCTTTAGTTTTGACTTTTGCCCAAATTATTCCTTTGGCTTTGTTATTTATTCCAAAATCAGTTGGTTCACCGGTTAAAACAAAGCTCTAAATAAACCGACAGGTTAAATCGTTGTTGTAAGATAGTTTTGTTCGTTTTTTTCTGTTGATTGGTTATTCTAGTAAAAACCAGAATATTAATTATTAACTTCCTGCTAAAATATCTATAAAACCAAAAAGATAATTACAAACTACAAGGGTGCAAAATGTATATTAATTATACAAATGATTTTCAAATATGATAAAATAAATTTAATGGCAACACCTAATTAACAGTTAAAATCTAAGATTATCCTTGAATGAAATCTCAAATATTTTTAGATTACAACTTAAAGTTACCAAGTGAGGAAGATTTTGAAATTGTTGAAGTTAAAGGCGCCGGTCATCCCGATACTCTAGCAGACGATTTAGCGGAAGAGCTAAGTTGTAATTATTCTCTTTATACAAAAAAAGATTTGGCGCAATACTACATCATAACTTTGATAAAGTGGGATTATTAGGGGGAAGTTCTTATGTGAAATTCAACAAAGGTTATCTAACTTCTCCCATAAAAATTTTGGTAAACGGAAGATTGTCTATCTCTTTCAAATATGAAAAAATACCTTTTAGGAAATTAATTACTAAGTGGGTCAAAAACTTTTTTAAAAAGAGATTTACTCTTTTGGATCCAGATGAGGATTTAGAAATTGAGTTAAATATAAGTCATCAAAGTAGTCCGGGAAAAGTTTATGAAAAACCAGCAAAAAAAAGCCTTAGACATTTTTGGTTTACTCCTCGAGATCTCAACGATTTACCTGAAATTGCAAATAGTTTCATCCCGGCAAATGATACTTCTATTGGTGTTGGGTATTTTCCTTTTACTGAACTTGAGAAAATAACAACGGGGTTAGAAATAACCTTGAACTCCGATGCCTTACATAATGCCAAACCATGGTTAGGCTCCGATATTAAAATACTGGGAGTTAGAATAAAAGATGTATTCAAATTTACATTGTGTATTCCTCAAATAGCAAATTATGTAAAAAACATTGAGGAATATAAAAAAAATTTAGATTGGATTCGGAATTTTATTGTCGGCTTTTTTTTAAAAAATAAAATTAAAAAATATGAGTTGAACGTTAACACACGCGATAATTATAAACTATCAGAAGTTTACTTAACAGCAATCGGTTCATCGATTGAAAGTGGTGATGAAGGTATTACAGGAAGAGGTAATAGAATCAATAGAATAATTACACCTTCGCGTCCAATCTCAATGGAAGGCTCCTTTGGTAAAAATCCTGTTTATCATATAGGGAAAATCTATTATGCTTATGCATTTTATTTAGCAAAAAAAATTTATGAGTCTTTTAAAACCCCTAATGAAGTTTATCTTGTTAGTCAAACCGGAAGAGATATTAAAAATCCGTGGATAGTTAATATTAGATTAAAGAATAATAATATTTCTCCGTTAATATTAAAAAAATATATCAAAAATGAATTATCTAAAATCAACCAACTAACAGAAATCATTGTAAATAAAAAAATACTTATAGGCACAAAGTTTTTAAATTACTTATTAAAAATATGAGTATATGACTTTAATTGAGAGAGAACGATACGAATCTCCTATAATAAATCTTATAAAAGGAATCACAGAATCTTTCGAAGGTAAAGGATTAACATTAAAACCACCAAGAAATATTCGAGAATCAAAAGCAACTTTATTTATGGCAGCTGCAATCCAACAATTAGAAGATTGTTGGCTTGAGGCTTCTTCTATTCCACCTCCAATTTATTTAACTTTCCAACCAGTCCTTAGGAGTCAATATATCACCCAAGTAGAAAAAAATCCTCCTACATTAACCTCTTTTGTTAATGTGGCTACTATTGGGGCTCCAAATAAGGAGACTGAGTTTGATGAATTAGTAGAAGAATGGAAGAGTTTGTTAGAAAGTATTTTTAGAGATGTAAAAATAGAAACAAGAGAAAGTATTTATGAAGGATGCTGGGGAAATGCGGAATTTACTGATAAAGTTATAAAATTTACAACCACGGGACAAATAGAAGTTGGAGATGCTGTTTTAAAAACATTCAGGAATGGACTAAGACTGGTTGACTGTGGATTTGGTTTTGAAAGACTTCTTTATTTATCAACTAAAAATCCATTAGAGGGAATTAACTTTCCATCTACCTTAGAATTTAAAATTTTTGATTATTTTCGTTCTTTAACCTTACTAATCGCGTCAGGGGTTGAACCAACACAAAAAGGACAAGGATACCGAGTTAGATTATTTTCAAATTTATTAACTCAGGAAGTGATAAAATCGCTTAAACCAAATTCCCCTATTATAGATCCTACTTTTGTGGAAGAATTAATCAATCATGTGTATAATTATTTTTTGGCTTTTCAATATCCTTTTGAAGCGGATCTTAACAATACTATTTCAATTTTGATTAGAGAATTAAGAAGAAGTCTGTTTAGTAATGCATTTATGAAATCTTTTGGTCCGGAAACTAAGTTAAGAAGGAATATGGGAACTTTTAATTTTTACTCTCCAACTCTTGAAGAATTTTTAAAACAGTTTGATAAAAAATCTGCACAAACTATTAGAAATAATATACCAAACATCCCATGGCTAACCACTATTTAAGCACTTTAAATGATAAAGGAATAATCTTTCTCTCCGGTGGTGGTGATGAAAAGAAAAGTTGGGTTATTGATCAAAAATTTGTTTCTATTTTAAAAACTAAAAAAATTTTATATATCCCGGTTGCCTTAAACAGAGATTTTTTAGGATTTGAAGAGGCATATGATTGGGTAGTTAGTTGCCTATCTTCCCATTCAAAAGAATTTTTGGAAATAATTATGAACTTAGATCTAAATAAAATTACTGATGAAGACTTAAACCATTTTGAAGCAGTTTATATAGGTGGTGGCAATACCTATAAGTTGCTTTATTTATTTAAAATCTCTAAATTTGAAATAAAACTAAAAAAATTTTATGAAAATGGGGGAATTATCTATGGAGGAAGCGCTGGTGCTATTGTTTTAGGCAAAAATATTGCCACTGTGGAAGAAGAAAAAAAAGAAAACAATGGAAAATGTCTCTTTGAAGAAGGACTTAATCTATTAAACAATTATTCAATAATCTGCCACTTTAATCCAGAAGAAAAACTCCGGATTGAGAAAATAAAAAATTTCATAAAAAAATTTAAAATACCGGTCCTTGCTCTTCCTGAGGGATCAGGTTTGATAAAAAAACAAGAAAGATTTTATTTAATTGACAAAGATAAACCTGTTTTTAAATTTGATTTAAAAGGTAAATTTTTCTTAATCAATGACGAATCATTTTATTAAAAATACTAATGAGGAAAGACATGAAGAAAAAATTTATAGTTTGCGATTATCCTAATCCTAAAAACTATACTTTTCCACCTTTTGGCTTTGGAAGTTCTGAAAAAAGATTATGGTATATCGCAAAAACAGTGTCAGAATTTAATGACTTTGAAGTAATATTAACCGGTCCACTGTGGCTACCTAAATATATACCAAAAGCTAAACATTTTAAGCAAAGACTTACACCTAAAACCGTTGATAAATTTTTTAAAACCTACGGAAAAGCAGATTTCCTTTTGGCGGGTCATGAATATTTTGATAAAGAAGATTATATTAATACATTTAAAAAGGTAGCAAATAAAATTTTTACTTATATACTCCACCCCTATAAGTTTACTAAAAATTTTTTTGATAGAAAAAATTTTTTTTTATTTTGTTATTCAGAAGAAATAAAAAATTTGTATAAAGAATTTAGACCGATAAAGCAAGTATTGTTTCATTCAGGGGTAGACGAAACACCTATTTTTTCTGAAATACATAGTAATTATTTAATTTGGATGGGTAGAATTGAAGAGCAAAAATCTCCTCATTATGCTATTTATGCGGCTAAGAGGTTAAAAATGCCTCTTTATGTTTTAGGAAAACCTGTTTATGAAAATGAATACGCACTAAAATACCATAATTTATTATCATCTAACTACGTTAAACCATTTGGTGTTGTTTTTGGCAAAAAAAAGATGCAATTAATTTCAAAAGCAGCTTGTGCTATTTACACAGTAAGCAAAACTTTTATAGATGCAGGTCCGGGAGTGTTAGCGGAATATTTATGTTCCGGCATTCCTGTTATTGGAATTACGTGGAAAGGTAATGATGCAATCTGTGAAGCAATTAATTCACCACTTTTAGGTGAAGTGATAAAAGTAAATGATAAATTTACTGATTGGCAAATAGGAGAGCTTATTGCGCAATCAATTAAAAAATGTTTAAAATTAGATAGAAAGAAAATTTATGATATAGCTAACGAAAGATATAACATGAAAAAGATAATGAGAAAAATTTTTAGTATGCTTTTAAGATCTTCTTAATTTTTGAAAATTAATGTTAGGGTAATGTCTAAAAACATAAAATGACTGTCCTTCGAATCGAAGGACAGTCCTTATAATACAATAAACAGGATTACTTAATGTTAGACAAGCAAGTTTAGGATGAGAAAAAAAGTGTGTAACTCCTGTAATAGTTTAAAATTAAAAATTTAAAAATTTTTTATTAGTTTTTTAGAGCTTATGAGATTTAAATTTTTAAGCTCGTAGTTCAAGCGGCTAGAATGTCTGCTTGGCAGTCAGGAGAGCAGGGGTTCGAGTCCCCTCGGGTCCACATTTTTTATTACAAGCCTCAAGTCCCCAATTTTAAGAGGAAGGCCCTTAAAATCTGATAATAATCTTCCAGACTTTTAATATCCACCCACTCATCATCTGCATGAAGATTACCGCCAATTGGCCCAAAGGTAACTCCGTCACAGCCCACTTGATTAAAATGACGGATATCCGAGCCGCCATGTTTGACA
>CALLVF010000016.1 GCA_938010745.1 uncultured Patescibacteria group bacterium
ATTAAAAGCTCATTTTAAAATGCAAGATAATATTTTTGATTTGTCCCTTTTTCTTTTAATTGTCTTTTTTATTGTCCGCGAAGGTTTTGAGATCGCCCTTTTTACCGCCACCACCTCTCTTTTTTCTACTTTTTATCAAAATCTTATTGGCCTAATTTTAGCATTTGTTAGCGCCTTTTTATTTAGTCTTTTGATTTATTTCTCTTTTCTTAAAATCTCCATTAGTAAAATCTACACGATCACAGAGTGGTTAATCCTTTTTCTAGGAGCATCAATGATAACAAATGGAGTAAATGAAATTCTTGAAGGATATTTTCAGCTAAAATTAAGTAATTTTTTACCAATAAAAATCCTTTTTTTGCCTGATAAGTCAACCTTTATTGGCCACTTTTTAAAAAGTTTTTTTGCTCTTCAAAAAGACTTTAGTTTAATTAGTCTTTTGATAATTACTTTTTACCTTCTTTTAATAAAAAAAGTTATTTTAAAAGTTTCAAGATAAAAAGGATTGTTTATTTCTTTTGAATTAATAACTGCCCCAAGCCCATCGTTGTTTTTATTCCAAGACCAAAAAACTCCAAGGCAAATGGTGATGAATTTTTTTCCTCAAGCTTCAAACGTACCTCTCCTACCATACCAACAAAATCCCCAAAAGGCTCAATTTTTACTGCTTTTGTTTGTAGATGAATTTTATCAATAAAAAATTTAGGCAGTGGAAAAATAATTTCTTGATAAATTTCCAATTGTCTTTTTTCAAATGACTTTTTAATTAAGTAGGCATTGGGAACTATTTCATAATCTAAACCTTTCTTAAATATCAAAGGAGTTAAAATTTTTATAGTTAAAAAATCAGGGATTTGGTGATTTTTATCATCAGAAAAAACCTTAACTAATCGACTTATTTTTTTAGGAAGGTTTTTTTCTTGGGTCAGATAAACTTTTATTATTTTAAATTCTTCTTTTAACTTAATTGTTTTTGCATCAAAAAGAGAACTGACAAAAAGCGAAAAAATTTCATCAGTCAAAAAACATATTCGAAGATATATATTATCACCAACAATAAAAGGCGGGCTTATGGTAAAAGGCTTAAAAGTGTTTTTTTTATGATACATTTTTGCTTTTTCCTGATCAATTTTTTTAATTTGATCAAGAAAAAAACTATAGGCATAATACCCTAAAAATTCTTTTTTTACTAACTCAAGATTACCATCAAGCTGTAAAACAATACTTCTTAAGATCATTCTAGATGATATAGAAATTTTTTAATTTTATTTTAGGTAAATGCTCAATCTTGCAAAAACAATTACTACACAAATATACAATTCCAATCTTATCATTTTTCTCTTTTATTTTGTTGAAGTAGTCAAAAATTTTCTTTTTCTCTTTTTTAGTAACAAAAATGATAAAAACACTTTTTTGAATTCTTACCCCAAATTTTTTTAAAAACTTAACTAATCTTGATCTTATTAAATTATTTTCGATGTCATAAAAACATAGGTGCTGCTTTCTTTCTTTGGCAATCACTGGTTTTTCAATCATTTTTATTTGTGTTTTGGTTTATTAATCTAACCAATTTTTTTATTTTATTTTCAATATTATTAATTATTTTTGTTCTGCTTATAATTTCTTTTTGAAATAAGTTAAATATTTTAGCAAGCGATTGGTTTTTAAGAAGAAAAGAATCATCTTTTTTTTCAAAATCATCAACCTCAATCATCTTTAAATTAATTAGTTTTAAAGTTATCTGATCAATCGCTGGCCTTAGATCTTCCATTAAATCAAGACTGAGATTCTCTCTTTTGTATCTGTTTTCATGATAAAAACCAACATATGGATCAAGGGAGTAAGCAACGATAAAACCAGTGATAAAATTAACCAGGAGTGTATAGCCAAAAGAAAGCAAGGAATTAACTTCATCTTTTGGTGGATAATGACTTCTACCGTTAAAAATAAACTTACTGTTTAAGATAAGCTTTCCAAAAACTTCAAAATAATAGTTAGAAAAAATTCCCTCATAACCGCGCAAATCTTCCAAATAAAGAACTGATGGTATAAGATTTAAAATTGGTTTTGTTTTTCTCTCAAAATCTTCAAAAAGATCTAATTTTCCTTGATTTTTGCAAAAACTATAAAGCAAACCTCTTTGTCTTTTAAATTTTTCATTAATTATTTCTTTGGCCAAAGCAAGGCGAATTTTTTTATCGTTAAATTTTTCCCATTGTTTGTATTTTAGGTAAACTCGCTCTTGATCTATGGATATCAAAGAACCAATATAATCACCTTTTGATGAAAGAAAAAGAACTCTTATTTTATTTTTTAAGCAAAAATTTATTGCTTGTGTTGTCAGAAAAACATTACCAAAGATAAAAATATTTTCAACAAGTTTTGAAGGAAAATCAGCTAAATTATTTTTCTCTGCATCCTCCACATAAAACTCTCCCTCTCTTATACCAACTTTTGCTCCTTGAGTTGTCAGATAAATATTCATAGGAAAAAAATTGAGAAAATTTTAACAATCCCTTAATTGGTTTTAATCTTTCAAACATGTAGGCAACCTCCAATTATTGAGGTTTGAAATAAAATCGATTATTTTTTGATCTCTTTTTTTAGTTTTCATTTTTTTTAGGTTTTCTTTTTTTAAAATTTCTAATAAAAGGTGGTATTTTTAAAAAACTCTCCTCATCCACAAACCATATATATCTTTTGTCTTTTACATTCCATCTTCTACCACCCCGGCCTGTTTGCCACTCAATATCAGAAACTCTATAGTCTGCTTTCACCCAGCCTTTTCTAATCCACTTCCATAATCTATGGTATGAAAAGTTGTATTTTTTACACAAATCTTTCATTGAAATGTAAGCCATATTAGTTATAAAGTGAACTTATAAACTGATAAATTTCAGGCAATAAACTATCAATCCTGTTTTTAATCTCCTCTATACTTCTTTTATTGTTGTAAAGAATTGACTTATCATAATCTTTTTCAAGATAGTCATAGCGGTAAAGGATTGCTTTCTCAACCTCAAGATTAGAAAGGTCTCAATCCCTTAATTGGTTTTAATCTTTCAAACATGCTGTAGGGTCATTGATCCATACAATCGTACCTCTTAAGTCTCAATCCCTTAATTGGTTTTAATCTTTCAAACTTTGGAAGGAACAGGGTTGGGGGGCTTGGAGCGTATTTAAGGTCTCAATCCCTTAATTGGTTTTAATCTTTCAAACTTTTATTTCTCAGTCGCCTAAAATGAGAGGTTTATTTACTAGTCTCAATCCCTTAATTGGTTTTAATCTTTCAAACGGTTAACAGGAGAAGATATTAGGAATTTAGCGTATGAGATAGTCTCAATCCCTTAATTGGTTTTAATCTTTCAAACGAGAATGGGCATTCTTCTTGAAACCCAAAAATCCCTTAAGTCTCAATCCCTTAATTGGTTTTAATCTTTCAAACACTTATAAGAGAACATAAATTAAAAGAAGGTGTAGATTATGTCTCAATCCCTTAATTGGTTTTAATCTTTCAAACTTTTATTTCTCAGTCGCCTAAAAT
>CALLVF010000017.1 GCA_938010745.1 uncultured Patescibacteria group bacterium
TTAGTTTATGCTTTTTAAAGTTTTTTAAAAAAATATTTATTTTAAATTTATTTTAAAAAACTAAAAAAACTACAAAAACCTTGTATAAAAAATTTTTTATCCAATAAATTATCAAATAAATAATTCGTTTGATAATTTTTAATAAAAAAAAATTAGATTATTATTAGGCTAATTAAATAGGTGTATGATGTATTTTAATTTTTTTTTCATTACCTATAGTGTTTGTTAACTAAAATTTACATTTATTTTATTTATTATAAAAAAGTCCTTTTTTTAAAATTGACAAGATTGAAGTATTATTTTATTATCAAAATTATGAAGAAAATCATTTATTTTTTTCTTATATTTATTTTTACTTTATCAATTTTCACTATATTTTTTTGGCTTTATGAAGCAAAATTCTTTGTTGGTCGAGCTTCAGTATTCCAGCAGAGTTTTTCTGTTGATAACTCATATCTTTTTGTCACACCATTACGCGCTAAAGCTAATAATATAGAGAAAATTCGAGTAACGGTTTTTGTTTTAAACAATCATGGATTGGGTGTCTTTGGTAAAAAAGTTAGTTTAGGTACTAATGAAAATTTAAATATAGAAGAGATTCAGGCCCTAACTGATAATTATGGAAAAGCTGTTTTTGACATTTCATCAATTAGATCAGGTGAGTATTATTTGGAGGTTAAAGTAGAGGATAAAATTTTATTACAAAAAGCCCATTTGAGTTTCTATTAGAAATTGCCAAATAAAGATTAATTTGACGCGGGAAAAATAGTAATAATTGTAGGTCAAAATTTCCTTTTCATATTAACCTACAAAATTATTGGTTTTTATTTAGAGTTATTTAAAGAATTATTGTTTTGGTTATAAAAATCATTTGTAAAAGATTCAAAAGGTAAAAGGAAAGCTGAAACTTTTATAATTTGACAATCGAGCGATTTTTCCATTATTTAAAAGCAGTAAATTATTAAATTAAATCAGGACTTTTAATTGACTTTGTTAGTCCGGTATTCATTAAGCTTTTAAGATTGGGTAAAAGGGTTTGTGTGTAATTTATCTTAATTTTACGCGTTTTTCAGTATAATTGCCATTTTTTCTCTTTTGACAATGGCTAACATTTTTGGTTTTAATTTGTGCCTTAAAAGGTAAATGATCAAAACAATGGTCTGAAGAAAAATAATTAATTCCAACAGATGAGATTTTATTAATTCAAAGATTGTTAGAAGAAAATAAAATAGAATCATCCATATGGGTAAGACTTTTAAAGTTAGTTTTCTGCTTTGCGGTGAATAGCTTTTTAAATAATTGGTTTTAGCAAAAAGACGAAAGGTTTGAGATGAGGAGGAGGGAAGAGCAACAGAGAAATTTCCTTTCTCATCAGATTTTATTTCCATTTTAGGTAGAGAATAAGCTTCAACCGATTTAATCAAACCAAATAAGGGATTGATTCTAAAAGGACTGCTTCGGTTTGTTTGCGTGAACATTGAAAGATCAACTTGTGTGTTGGGTATGGTTTGGCCACTTAAAATTATTTCATCCCCTACATAGTAATTGTTTTTATCTAAAGATAAAGTCGGTGGCATAATAACTGGCCCAATTTTTGCGTTGTAGCTAGTTGGAAAAGGTGGAAGGCACAAAGGTGAAGATAGTCTACCAAATTTATCTTGAGCTGTTAAACAAGCCTCTCGCGGTGAAAAAGGGGAAAAGCGATTTTTAAAGATAAAATAGCCTTTGCTATCAGCGTAAGTTTGATCAAAAATCCCCATTCCTGAGATAGTAACTAAAGCTTGAGGTGAGGTATAACCAAAAAGGGTGAAGCGATATTCACCAATTGATAAGGAGACTTCGACATTTTTGGCTGTTGATTTGCCCAAAATCTTTTCGTTCTCTTGGTGATTTTTGATAGTTAAATGAATGATGAATAATGAATAAATGATAATAATAATTAATAATCCTAAAATTATTTTCTTGATGTTTTTTTGATTTTTTATCATTTTTATAAAAGTTAATTGAAATATTTCTTATAATCATTTTAATAAATACACTACTTGATTTTTATCTGTTTTTTATTATCACGAAGAAGATTAATCAATTTTTTTTGTTTTTTTGATTCATTTTAATAAATGTTTAAAATAATTAATTGAGTCTTTTTTTTGAAGAATAAATTTGAGTCTTAATTTAGTCTAAGAGAATGCCGGTGTCACATTCAATTACCTTGTTTAGCCGTTGCTCGGTAAAGTGGATCTTTTTCTAGGTCTATTTTATCTAGTTTGCCAACAAAAGCGTTTAATTTGAAAAAATAAAACTTTTTTAAATTCTTTTTTAAATCTTTCTTTATTAATTCTTTCCGCAGCTAAATTATTCATTTTTATCACTTTGTTTAGCCCCTTTTTTTAGCTCTTTTTTTAATCTCTCAATCTCCTCCTCAAGAAAAGCCTCTTTAAGAAGGATTTTCTGATAAAAATGACGAATGAGAAGAACTGTTATAATGATACTTAAGATAATTATAACAGCTATTTTCCAAGGAAAAACCCATACCTCAGCAGAAGCCTCCAGTGTTTTTCCTTTTTCTCCATAACTTGCCTGAAGAGTTAAACGATATTTGCCAATCATCCATTTTTTTCCTAAGCTATTTTTAAAAATACGTGTTGCGTCAGGGAAGATATTTTCTTCTTTCAAAATTGATTTTTCAACAACTTGTCCAAACATATTTTTTAAGGTTAGTTCACCTTTTGGAATAATATGATAATCTCCCCGATTTAAAATTTCCGTTTCTACGTAAATTGGGCCATATTCCTGAAATGATTTTGCCTGAAATCGACTGACAAAAGCACTTTCTTTAATATCGCCTTTCACCTTAATGTAAATTAAGGAAGCCAAGCGAGGAGTTATTCCGGTTCCGGCTTCATAGCTTAAAGTATCTTGGGGATTAAATTTGGAATCTTGCGTTTGAAAATAAAAAGCAACATATCTGCCTCCAGGATTGGCATTTTTAGGGACGGTAATTTGAGCTTGAATTGAAACTTTTTCATTAGAAGGCAAAGTTATTCGGTTGTATTCTGATTTAAACCAAGAAGAGGCGGCGTATTTTTCCGGGGCTGCCTCGGGATTTTCAATAAACTCCGGTGTTCCTCTGTTATCGCGGACAATAAAATCAACAATTTTAATAAAGCCTGCAATTGGTTCATCTGATTGGTTAATAAAATTTACCGTTATAGGAGTCTTTTCGCCTGGCGAAAGCTCTAAAAACTGTCTGGCCGGATAGACAATTAAGGGAAGGGTAGTTTGAGCAAGGACAGATGATGATGTGGTTAATAGTAAATAGGAAATAGCTAAAATTAAAAAAATTTTTTTAATTTTTTTCATTTTGCATTTTTAATTTTGCATTTTAAATTTCTAAAAGGTAGCTGTTCCTGTATAGGTAATCCGGTTAAAATAATTACCGGCTGGTTGTGTGGCTGATACATTTATTCGATAGCAAACATAAACTTGGGATGAGGCAGCAGGAGTGGTTTTGCTCATGATTGTTTGTTGAGTTTCATTGGCTTCCAAATCAGCAAATTGTCTTGCTGAGAAACTTCTTCCTAATTCATTGTAAGTAAAGGCTGCATCAGTACCTGATATATTATCTAAAGAATAACCCATACCATAATAGGAGGTTGAAGTCCAATCTTGAGAGGTTGATTCGGTACATCCAGTAACGTTACATGTGGTATCTTGAATACAATTTTGAGCTTCGCCAGCGTTGGCTCCAACACAGGTAATTCCATTTCTTCCCATCTGATCGTTTTCGGCAATCCTAACGGTGTAGCCTGAGACAGCATTGGTTGAAACAGTGACTGTTTGGGCAGCATGAAAAAAAGTGCCAAAATTGGCAATTGTGCCCCAGGGTACTGATGTGGCAGTAGTTGTTATGTTAGTAGTTTGTCCGCAAGCAAAAGTTGAAACGGGTACACCAGTAACTGTTAAGCTTAATGTTTCTTGAATATTGGCGGAAACCAGAACTCCTTCAATAACGGCTACTCTGACATTTGATTCATCCAAGGTATTATCTGAACCATCGCGGCTTCTAACATTTATGGTGTAGATATCAGCGATACCTGGTGTATGACCGGTGGTGATTGGGGCAGGGTTTATTAACCTTCTATTACTATCACCAATAGTGATTGTAATTGTTGAACCGGCAGCACAAGAATCAGTTGTTCTATCAATTCTTATTTGATGATCAGTGGTGGCATTACCAGCATTTACTGCAGCTACTATCCAATTGTTGTTGCAGCCTGAGGAGGAAATACTTACATTTGCAACACCCAAGCCGTTTAAATCAAAGCCATTACTAGCAATTGAGCTGTTAGTATCAGGAAAACCATCGTTACCTTGAGTGGGATGATCGATTGAGGGAATTGTTATGAGGATATTACCATTTGAGGGAACAGCTGTTATTAAAGTAAAGTTTATAGTATGAATAGCTGATTGGGTGGCGATTACGTAATCATTAGCTCCAAGAGGGTTAGCTCCTAGAGGTGGCGAAATATTAAAAGTAGTTGCATCAACCACAGAAACTACTTCATATTCTGTTTGGTTATAACAACCGTCAAGATTTGCTCCTGCAAAACAAACTCTATCTCTGGGGAAAAGGTGATTAGTGTTATTATCGGCATTGCCTGAGGTATCAATTGTAACAACTGAGCCATTGGCTGCTCCACTGGCTACTCCTGCGCGGTATGAGAGACGAGAGTTAGATAAAGTAACGGAAATGTTGGTGAAATTGGCTGAACCAATAATAGATGGCAACTTAACAAAAAAAACATAAGATGATTTAAAAAAGATAAAGAAAAAAATAAATAATTTGTAAAAAATTCGCTTGCATTTCACTTTAATTTAAATTATTAATAATTTTTTTTAGTTTGTCAAGCATTGAGAAAAATTATTAGAACAAGAAAAAAGTAATTAAAACTACTATTATTTTTAAATACTTCTTGACAATATTTTTTTCGTCTGTTAAATTGTAACTTGTATGGGAATTAAAGAAAGACGAACGAAAATTTTACTAGCATTGTTTCTAATTGGTGATGCTGAGTTTTCTTACGTTAGTTTTGATGAGCGAATAAAAAAAATTTTTGATCTTTCTTTAAACGAAAAAACTAAGGGAACAATTTCAGGTTTGATTAAAGATATATTAATAGAAAAAGCTAATACAGGGTCAGACCCTGCAATGGCTTCCTCTTATAAGCTAACGGAGAAAGGATTTTTTGAGCTTTGCCTTCAATTTCCCTTTTTTAGATTTTTAAAAATAAACTGGGATGGTAAATGGCGGATTATTTCCTACGAAATTCCCGAAACCAAACGAGAAATTCGCGATCGTTTACGACGGGAAATGCAAGGTTGGGGTTTAGGTCCTTGGCATCGCTCATTTTGGATAACACCTCATCCAATAATTCAAAATCTTAAAGAACTAGTTTTTGGACGAGAGGAGGAAAAATACATTCAAGCCTTTGAATCCCAGCATGTTTTTGGTGATCGTGATATTTTAATTGAAAAAGTTTGGGAGAGATCTAATTTAGATAAATCCTATCGAGAACTTTTTAAAAAATGGCATGAAATTTTATCTTCTAATGAGGAAAAAATAGAAAAATTAGAAAAAGTTATTTATGAATATGTAAAGATCCTTAAAATCGACCCTGGATTACCAAAAGAACTTATTGGGCAAAGTTGGATAGGATTTGAGGGATGGAGTATTTTTAGGGAGATAAAGAGTATACTTTTATCATAAAAATCCCAGAACTTAAACTGAAAGACTAATTCGAATTTTTTAAACTTCAAATTTTTCAAAATTTTTTCTTAATTTGAATTTTGATGATTTTTTCTTTGATATTGTTTAATTTGAAGCAAATTTACTCTGCTTTGCAGTTTATGATTTATAGTTTAGAGTTTGGAATTTTAAATAAAATATCGCCTTCCTCATCCGTCCGTCTAACTTTAATCTGATGGGCTTTGAGTAAATCTAAAACATCTTTTGCTGGGTGACCATAAGGGTTATTTTTTCCAACACTTATCACTGCCACTGTCGGCTTTGCTAGTTCTAAAAAATTTTTTGTTAGTCCATTTTTTGAGCCATGGTGAGGAATTTTAAGAAGTGAAAGATTAGTAAAGTAAAAGTTATTTTTTTTAAAGTAAGTTTGTTTTACTATTTCATTTGACGCATATTTTGTTAAATCGCAGTAAACAGTGCTTTAAAGTCTTTTTCTTCATATAAAAAGACCAAAGAAAAATTATTATCATCAATGGTGCCTGATCCTAGAAGGTTTGTTTTACTAATAATTGGATTGTTTGTAAGTTGAGATTTTGGGTAAAAAAGATTTTTAGCAATAAATTCTCTTGATGGCCAAATAAAATCAATACTAGTATTTAAAATTTTTAATCTTGTATTATCATCAGGAAAGACAACTGGGATTTTTTTCGTTGCAATGTTCTCTTTAAAATTTTTAAAAGAGAGGCTTGGATTGTCAACTGGTGTCATTATGATTTTTTCAATTTGATAACGGTCGAGCAAATATAAAAAACCGCCAAAGTGATCTTTTTGGGGATGAGAGATAATTGCCAGCTCAATTTTTCTATCCCAAAATGGCATATATTTTCCAAGGCAGGTTAAAACCTTTCTATCCGGGCCGGCATCAATTAAAACATCAACTTGATTTTTTACCCGGATATAAGTGGCGTCTCCTTGGCCAACATCACAAAAAATAATTTTTGTTGATTTATCGAAGGAAAAGAGAAAAAAGTAAAAAACTAAGATTAAAAGCGATGAAGCAATAATTAAAAAAAATTTTTTTCGAATAATTAGTTCATTTTGCATAATTTTAAATTTATAAAATTTATTTAGAAGTAGAATTTCATATTTTCAGAGCAAAAAATAACTACTTTTTCTTAAGGCTAGAATTTTATAAAAACACCTGGAATTTTTGTTAAGGTTTCAACAACAAATATGATATAACTTAAAAAAAGATAACAAACCCATGCTGGAAAAAAACCTAATACGTAATTAATCTTTCCCAGGATTGCCGTTAAAAAACCAAATACCATAAGGGGGACAATAGTAAAGGAAACTAGTATGTTGGCAATAGGGGCAATAAGAGAAAATTGTTTAAAATAAAAAAATATAATTGGAGCAGTAAAAATTTGAGCTGCTATTGAGGGTTTAAACTCCTTCCAGAAACTCTCTAGCAAGGCTTTTAATAAAAGATTAATTGGTTGGTTGTGAATTTTTTTCTTTAAGCGAGGTGTTGTGTTTTTAACTTCACCAAAAATAATTAATCCTAAGGTTGCTCCGTAAGAAAGCTGAAAAGAAACTGTTTTTAACCAATGAGGCCAAAAAATTGCTATGAAAATTGCCGACAAGAAAAGACTTAATAAAGCAAAATTTTTTCTTCCCAATAAAATAGCCACTGACGTTAAAATACTCATAAATCCAGCTCTGATAATTGGGGCTTCTGCGCCTACAAAAATTATAAATAAAATAATGGTTAGTATTGTAATCAAAATAGATATTCTTCTGCTAAGAAAACTAGTGATGTTTGTAACAACAGCACTTAAAAAAGTGATATTCATTCCGGAAAGGACAACGATATGAAGTAATCCCGCCATTTTTAACTGCTCGTAAAAAACTTTGGATGTTTTTAAAAAAACACCAAAAAGAATTCCATTTAAAAGTGAAGCGTGAGGTTCAGGGAGATAAGAATTAATAACGTTAGTAAATATTGAAGGGGTAGGCATAAAATATTTCAATTTAAGATTTACTTAAAAGCTAACTAAATATTTAACTAATAATCCGTGGTAATCATATTAATAATTTTTTCATAAACACTTTTTCTAACAATTTTTTTTGTAAGAAGCTCATCAATTGTAATTTATGGACGATTGTTGATAATTTTTTGTGCTGTTGCCTTACCAACTCCAGGAAGTTGATTAAGTTCTTCAATTGTGGAAGTGTTTATATTTATTTTTTTTGATTTTTCCTCAATTGGTTCATTTAATGGGTTTTTAGGAAAATTTTCAAACGTTAGTTGCTCTTCTGTAAAAATCCCGTTTTCAATCTCAAAAGTTGAAGGGATATAAATTTTTTCTTGATCAGAAATAATTCTTGATAAATTAAAATAACGAGCAAAAAAATGTCTATCTGCTTGAGCCGATAAACCACCAGCCATTATTAAAACATCTTTTAATCGAGACCCAGCAGTCACTTCGTAGACGTCTGGTTTTTCAACAGCCCCGGCAATATCAACAAAAATTTTCGAATAAGGCAAATTAGTTGGTTTTCTTTCTAAAATAACTTCTTCTTTTCCATTCAAATTTTGACTTGAAAGATATATAAAGAGTGAATTAAGGCGCTAATTAAGGCAAGGGTTAAGATTAAAACTTCAATTCTGTATTTATTCATTTTTTTAATAGTGGCTTAAAAGAGTTGAAAAATGGTTTAAACGACTGGAAGAATTTTTCCATAATTTTTCAATAATATTAATAATTTTTTCTGGATAACTCAATTGATTATACGCCACAAAATTGATCAATTAGCTTTTAATAATAGGCAATTTTTTGATAAACAATATTAATATTTTTAGCTGTTAATTTTTTATAATTAAATAAACAATGTCATTACCAACTTTTAATTTTGAAAAAAAGCTTTGGCAGAAAGGTTATTTGGTTGTTGGTGTTGATGAAGTGGGTAGGGGAGCTTTGGCAGGACCTTTAGTTGTTGGCGCGGTTTGTTTTAATTTTTTTAATAAAAACAGCAAAGATTATATAAAAAAAATATTAAGGCTTGGCATCAATGACTCCAAAAAATTATCAGCAAAAAAAAGAGAGAATTTAACTGAAGTGATTAAAAAACATTGTTTTGCTTGGGCAGTTTCCACTGTTTCTGCTAGATTTATTAATAATTATGGTATAGTTAGGGCATTTCAAAAAGGGGTTAGAGAAGTAATTAATAAATTAAGAAATAAAAAGGTTAAGGAAAATCCTAATCAATTATCTACTCCATTAATAAACTATTTTCTTCTCATTGATGGCTTTTGTGTCAAATATCTTCGTGGTATTAGCATTAGAAGACAAAAGGCGATTGTTAAAGGTGATATTAAATCAATTTCTATTGCCTCAGCCTCAATTATTGCAAAGGTCTTTCGTGATCAATTAATGAATAACTTAGCCAAAAAATATCCAAAATATAAATGGGAAAAAAATAAAGGTTACGGGACAAAAGATCATATTTAAGCTTTAAAAAAATATGGGGAAACTAAACTCCATAGAAATTTATATTTAAGAAAGATTATTGCCACAATTTAAATCAAAAGATAGCGTATAATTTTAGTATGCGATCGCATCCAACTTTTATTACGCCTTTTTTTAAGAATTATTGCTTTAAAAATCTAAAAGATGATTAAGAATTGTTTTTTTGATAGAATTATTTATCTTTGGATAATCGTTTAAGAATAAAAATGACGGTAATTAAAGAGATAATTAATCCTAAGATAAATTTAAAAGGAATTGCTATAAAAGAAGTTGAAGCAAAGATTTTCGGTGATGTCTCGCCGAAGCTAATATTTGCTGATAAGCTATAGCGACCGATAAAAAATCCAGAGAGCAAAAGGGTAATTGGTTGACGACAAAAAATTGTTTTTTTTCTCGTCTGTGAGCAGTCAATTTCAGCTGAAGGGGTAGCTTTCATTAATCTTTGAGATTCAGCTAAGATGTTTTGGGGGACAATTTGATATTTAGCTTTTTCGCCAAAATTTCCTTTTAAAATAATCTCTCCTTCCGATTTAATTAAATTTTTTCCTTGATTTTCAACAATAGCAATGATTGGAATTTTATCGTTGCTGTCAAAAAAATTAAGGGTCTGACTCGGTAAGCGAAGCTTAAAACGGGGTAAAACGTCAAAAAGAGCCACTTTTCCTTTAACCTCAGTTATTCCGTTTTCAGTTATGGTTATTAGCATATTGGCGCCAATTGTTATTTTGGCTCTTCCTGATGAAACACCTTCTAAAGTTGGTGGCGGTTGGGTTTCAGCTATTAAAGTGTAGTAATAATCTCCCTCTGGGGCTCCTTCAGGCGCGCGGATTCGCAATAGCAACTGCTGTCTTTCGCCAGTTTTCAAAAAAAAAGGCTGATTAAGTTGAAGATTAGCATTGTCTAAAGAAAAGCGTATTGGTCCTTCAAAGTCTTCTTTAATTTTTATATTGCCTAAATTATCTTTAGTTTCAAATGGCAGAATTTTAGTCTTCAAAATAACTGGATCACCAAAATTTTTTAAATCGTAA
>CALLVF010000018.1 GCA_938010745.1 uncultured Patescibacteria group bacterium
TTTTTAAGTTTTTGGTAGAAAGTTTTTTTTGGAAAAATTTCTTCATAATTTATTTTTGATTTTTTTAAAGTGTTTCTTTTTTTGTCTCCTGCAAAAGAAAAAAGAAGTGGACAGATAATTCTATCAACTTTTGGTTCGTAATAGTTCCATTCAAAAATACCACTTTCTCCAACATTTAAACCCGTGTGGATTTTTGTCACATGAGCAGCTGTAGTTGAGGGAAATTGAGAGGTAATTTTTGAGATAATTCCCTTTTGTGATAATTTTTTCAAAAAGGGATGATCGATAAATTTTTCAATAAAACGCCAACCAAAACCATCAATAAAAAATAAGATAACTTTTTTGTATTTATGCGGTAAGTTTCCCAATATATCTTTTGGTAGACGGCAGTTTTTATTTATTCCCAGACAATATTCAATTAAAGAGCTGATATTGGAAAAACAATAAGAAGAATAGAGAGGTTTTTTGAAGTAAGTGTTAAAATTTGATTCATTAACGGCTTGAACTGAGTTCTTATTGAGCATTTTTTTATTTATTTAAAAGTTGGGAAACTGTTTTTAAACCAATACTTAAAATTAGATCTGTTGCTTTTGGACCAAAGGGCTTATTGATTAAAGTTTTATAAAAAGCGGTAAAGGCCTCTTTTGGGGTAATTTTTGATTCCTTTATTGTGTTGAAAACAGTTTGCTGAATTAACTCTTTATCTGCATTTTTTAACTGAATTAAATTTTTTGCCAGAAGTTTAAGAAATTCTTTTTGATTTTCATTTAAGATCAACTCTTGTTGAGTTAATTTTTCTTGATCAGCTGATTTTTCTTGAGCATATTTTTCAAGATAAATTTTAGCGTATTTAATCCTTTCTTCAAGGATTTCTTTTTCTTGTTTTGATAATTTCTTGTAATTAAAAAAGGCTAAAATATTTGATTTATTTTTAAGCAAATTAACAACGGTTCTAAATCGAGGGAGTAATAATCTTTTTTTTGGAAGCGGAAGAACTTGAGAAAGTTCAATAATTCTGGCAAAATCAGCCATTACTTCACCTTGTTTTCCCTGAGGAATATTATTTTCGTTTTTTCTAAAATAAGCATCAAGGCAGCGGTCATAATCATCAAAAAGGTTTAAAATTGTTTCACCATAGGGGTTAAAGTCAATATGTCTTTCAATAGGAGCGCGAACAATTAAAAAACGAAAAACATCCGGAGGTAAAATTTGAGAAACTTCTTTAGCGGAGGAACCGATTCCTTTTGAAGATGACATCTTCTTTCCTCCTATAGTAAACCACTCATATGGCAGAGGATAGGGTACAGGATAATTTAAAACTTCCTGACAGATAGAGGAGGCGATATCATGTGATCCGCCAGCTGACATGTGATCTTTGCCAGCTCCTTCTATTGTCACTCCAATTACTTTCCATTTTGCTGCCCACTCAATTTTCCAAGGGAGCTTACCACTACCGTTATAAGGCGATATTTTACCTTCAAAGCCGCAGCCAGTAGCCCAAGCAACCATTCTTGGTTGGCAGCGGTAATAAACAAATTGACCATCCCATTTATAAACATAAGTTGTCCCCACTTTTTTACATTTTTCACAAACGACATTAAAAGGGTGCCAGTCAGCGGGTCTTGGTTTTTTAGTAATTCGTTCATAAATTTGGCGGATTTTTTTTGAAGCGTCTAAAATTTCTTTTATTACTCCATTCATCTTTCCGCTGTTATAAAGTTGAGACGCCCAGATAATCTCTGGATGGCAGTTTATTGAGTTAAAAACCTCAATAAATTCTTTAGCATAAAATTCGGCATAGTTTTTAGCTTTTTTTTCAGGAGAGGGAATTTGATATAGTTGCTTACCAGCATATTTTTCCCATTTTGAGTAATCAAGATAGGAAGGGATCGCATCCATTGGGTCATGATCATCAAAAACATAAGTATATTTTGCATTTATTTTATTTTCTAATAAAACTTTGTAAACTAAATCATGGATGACTACTCCTCGTAATGCCCCCACATGTATTTTTCCTGAGGGTGTTTTCATGTCATCAACCCATTCAAAAGACAAATTTCTTTCTTTAATTTTTTTTACCTCCCGATCAACCCAAATCATATAAAAAAATTAAAATTAAATAATAAATTTTTTTTATTTAATCATTGTCCCTGGTTCTATTTCTTTGTCAACTGTTAATATAACACATCTGCTTCCATCTTCTTTTTCTGCTGCCAAAAGCATGCCTTCTGATATTTCTCCGGCAAATTTTGCCGGTTTAAGATTGGTTAACACCACGATAAGCTTTCCTAAAAGTTCTTTTTCTTTATAGTATGGCACTAACCCTGTAATTATTTGCCTTGGTTTTTCTTCACCAACATCAATTACTAATTTATAAAGTTTATCACGGTTGGGAATTTTTTCAACGGTCATAATTTTACCCACTTTCATTTCAATACTTTTCCATTGATTAAAGTCGATTTGATTGGTCATTTAATTACCAATTATTTACTAAACTTTTAATTATTTCTTTTAATTTTATCAGATTATTAATTTTTATTCTTTAATTTTTTGAGTGAGAAAACTCTGATCCGTCAGCTAGATTGAAAGCTAATATTTTTTTATCATTAAAAATATTAG
>CALLVF010000019.1 GCA_938010745.1 uncultured Patescibacteria group bacterium
TGTAGCCACGATAGCGACCATTAGAAAAGGTGGAAAAAGGCTGTTTATTATAATTGAAGTTTTATTTATTTCCCCAAATAAATAATACGATAGAGGAAATTCTAAAATTATTGCAAATAACATTTTAGTTAATAAAATGTAAATGAAACTTTTTATTGCTAAATTAGTAATTCTTTTGCTAAGTTGCTGATACTTTGCTCGACAAATCAAATCTACTTCGTTCCATAAGCGATCTTTGTTTGTCAGAATATTACCGGCTTCATTTAACTTCGTTTTTAAAAGTTCAAAAAGAATTATAAAAGGTGCAAGCTGTTTTTTTAAAAAATTATTTATTTTGTCAACATATGAACTTGAAATAACTACATCAATTTTTTTAAAAATTTCGGGTAACTTACTGGCAAAATTTTCTATTTCCTCCATCGTATACTGTTTTATTGGTTTATAAAAGGTAGTAAATAAATGATACCGCTGATAGGATTTATCACTCTTTCTAAATACTTTTTCTATTGAGACTAGAAAATAAATGTCTTTTTCATTTTCAGTGAGACCATCAATTTTTATTTTTTTTCTCAATACCTGATAGATAAAAAAACTTTTATTAGCATTTCCAATAGCGCTTTCCATTCTTAGAGTTTCTTCAATTTCAGCAGTTATTAAATCTAGTAGGAATTGATTTAGATAATGTTGGGTTTCTCCATCACGGCCAACTAGCAGTATATTGCGTAATTTTATGTAGCGATCTATAATTTTTTGGGTATTTTCAATATCATAATTTCCTAAACTTCCATTAGCAAAGTAACGCGCCCATAGAAGTTCTCTAAGAAGATTTTCTGCTTCCCCTTTTCCTTCAGGATTAAGGGATATTCTTCTTTTTAAAATACGCTCAATTGCCGCTCTTAAAATTAAATGATCATCTCGAAATTCAACAGCATTGCGAATTTTTTCATAAACTAAAGCAAAAAAAGAAACTGTTTGGGAGACAGTTAAAGCTGATAAATCATCTGGACGTGGTTTGGCTTTTATTGATTTTAGCGATTCTATGAGGGCATATGTTAATTGAGATAGTTTTATATTGCAAGATGAGTTGTCTTTCATCTATAGATGTATTTTATTAAATTTTTTTTAAAATATCAATTTAACTGAAATTTTAAACTAGTGTGATGAATTTTAGTGGAGGTTTTATTTTAATATTTTATGAAGAAAAAAAATCTAAGTTTAGATAATATAATTTAATTTTTTTCTTTGGCTCCCATTGCTAAAATTCTCATTTTTAATTCTTTTGTTTTTTCTTGTACTAAATCGTGATTATTGCCTTCAACATTTAGTCGAACTAACGGTTCAGTATTAGATGTTCTAATATTAAATCTCCAGGCGGGGTAATCAACCGATAAACCATCAAGCCATGATACTTCTCCATCGTGATAATTTTCACTAATTTTTTTAAGGAAATCTTGTGGTTGAGTTTTTGTAGGGGTGGTAAAATTAATTTCTCCTGATTCAATTGAGCTTTCATATTGAGAGACTATTTGGGATATTGGCTTATTTTGCTCGCTAATTACTTTTAAAATCTGCAAAATAGTAATTACCGAACTTTCTGCATAACCGGTAGCTCGATAAAAATAATGGCCAGATGATTCACCAGTAAACAATATGTCTTCTTTAATCATTAATTCACTAATTAAAGCATGTCCAACAGGACCAACAACAGGTTTGCCATTTGCTTTTTTGACAGCATTGATAATATTTCTAGTATAGCGGATATCAAGACCGATTTTGTCACCCGGATTTTTTTTTAGTAATTCTGTGGCAATAAGGGAGGAAATAAGGCTAGCTTGAATAATTTTCCCTTTTTCATCAATAAAAAAAACTCTATCTCCATCACCATCCGGGGCAATTCCAAGATCAGCTTTTTTCGCAATTACTCTTTTTTGCAGATCTGCCAGATTTTTAAAAATTAATGGGTTTGGTTCATGAGCGGGAAAGCTGCCGTCTAAAGTAAAATTCATTTTTACCAATTGACAAGGCAAGCGTTTAAAAAGTTCTTCTAAATATGATATTCCCATTGCATTTGCTGGATCCGCTACGATCTTTAGTTTTTTAATCTGTATAGGTTTAACATTAACGTACTCAAAGGCAAAATTAACTTCATCAACAACGGGTGTTTTAATTTTAGTTATCTTTCCTTTATTTTTTTCTTCAACAAAGTTCATCTTCTCAACTAGTTCAAGAACTTTTTTCATCCCTGTGTTTTTTCCAATTTTTATTAAATCTCTCCCTTTTCTGATAACAAATTTTGCACCGTTCCATTGAGGAGGGTTATGAGAGGCGCTTATTTGAATACCACAGTCAGCTTGATAATGAAGGCAAGCAAAATAAAAAGTAGGGGTAGAAACTAAATCAACGTCTAGAATATGAGCACCAAGTTTTAGTAGTGTTTCTCTGGCAACTTTAAAAAGAGACGGAGAGGAAAGACGCATATCAGAACCCAAACAAACTTTAAGATTATCTTTTTTTAGTTCTTGATTAAAAAATGTATATATGGCTTTAATGATTATTGGGAAATTTTCTTCATTAATATCACTTGGATAAATTCCTCGTATATCGTAAGCTTTAAAAATTTGCGGATTAATTTTCATAGACTTTTTGAGATTTTAAGTTAATTTTACATTTTTAGTTTAAAAATCATAAAAAAAAAGCAGCCAAAATTTCAAGTGATTTTTTTAAGTTATAGGGATTGTTGGAAGTTTTAATTGATAATTCTAGCCGATAGAGACTATCATAAAAGCTAATTAATTTATCAATTGGCCACATTTTAGCTTGCATTTTAAGTTTTTTAATTTGCCAAGGCTGAAGTTTTTCTAATTTTTCCTCCATTTTAATCAAAAGCAAATTTCTGATCTGACGAACTAAAAGATAAAAAATTAACTCAATGTCTTCTTTTGCTGAGATACTATTGAAAATATTTAAAAAAGAATATAAATTACCTGGATAACAAGAATCAAGAAGAGAAAATATTGTTTTTTTAGGCTTAAATTCTTTGATGATTATATGCTTGTTATTTTTGAGATCAGCTTTTAATTCATAAGAAGATTTTTCTTCCCAATCAATGATGTCAATTTTAGATAATTTTTTATCCTTTAACTTTTTTAAAAGATTTTCACTAAAGTAAACTATTTTTTGGCTAAAAAGTCCTAGGGGTTGACTACCAAAAAAATCGTGGTTGATTAAATCTTGATTTGAAAGAGAATAAATTTCATGACCTTGATTTTGGTATGCTTTTTTAAGCGTATTAAAATACTCTCTTGAGGCAATAACATCTTCACCACATACAACTGTTAACATAATTTATAATAATTATAACATGCATGATCTAATTTCAATTGGGAGCATTGCGGTAGATTTTTACTTTAAAGGTAGTAGCTTGACGTTCAAAAATAAAAGGTTTCAGCTGGCAATTGGGGGAAAATACAATGTTGATTTTTTTAAGCTGTTAATAGGAGGTGGAGGAGTTAATGTGGCTATTGGCGCCTCAAAAAATGGTTTAAGAAGCGCAGTAATGGGAACAATTGGTGATAATTTTTTTAAACCATTTATTATAGAAAGCTTAAAAAAGCATAAAATTTCTTATAAGCTTTGTGATATTGTTAAAAACTACTTTAATCTTTCAGCAATTTTGCTAATGGAAAATGGTGAACGCTCAATTATTCATTATGCTACTCCCAAACAAAGGCTTTTTGATCATGGGATAAGAATAAATCAACTAAGACAAGCAAAGATTGTTTACTTGGGTAATCTACCGGATGTGAGCTTGGAGCAGAAATTAAAGATTCTTAAATTTTTAAGAAAAAATTCTATCCTTAATGTATTAAATTTAGGAGTGAGCGATTGTCGACGACCAAAAAATCAGCTTTTACCTTTACTTAAACATGTTGATATTTTAATTATTAATGGACATGAATTTGCTGAATTAGTCAAAGCTCAATATCAGGATATTTATTTTCATGAAAATGTGGTTAACCATTATATTCCCTTACTTCATTCTTCACTGGTTGTTGTTACTGAAGGAAAAAAAGGAAGTTATGCTTACTACAAGGGGAAGGTTTATCACCAAAAAGCTTATCCGGTGGATGAAATTATCGACACGACTGGAGCTGGAGATGGATATACTGCTTCATTTATTGCTGAATACTTTCGATCAAAAAATATTGAAAAGGCGATGGATAAAGGAGCAAAATACAGCTCAGTGATACTAACAATAATAGGAGCTAACTAAAAAATGGTTGCTTAAGTGCATTTTTTAAACTATTTTTTTATAACTAACTTCTGATAGTTATTTGTTTAAGTTTTTCAATCTCAAGAATTGATGAAATAGTGGAAGTAATGTATGCGAATATTTCTCTGTTTATAATCTTGTGGAGCGATATGGATTCTATTACCAGCAAAAATAAAAGAAACCCGGATTATCGATGTCCTTGGTTTAGATTTTATCTACTTTGGGATTAATTTTTTGCCCAGCATTTCCTTGTAATAAAGTTATAGTTATCTAGTAATTAAGGTTTAAGCCATATCTCCTAGACACTTTTCAATTGTCTTTATTACCAAATTTTTGTTTTAATATTACAGTGTGAGCAAGCAAAAATGGGTTGGAGAAATTAACTAAAAAAATTGACATTCTTTTTCTTTTTAATTTACATCTCTTTTAATTGACAAGATGACATCTCAGGTTTTAAATCAGTTGAAATAAAAAATGATAAATTTCTCATTTTCTGATTTGGTTATCTTAAGTTTAAGGATTTAATTTTATGCCAAAACTTGAATTAAACGCATAAAAATAACTTGTTGTAAAATAATAGCATTTTTTTCTGATAAATTTCTCTCTTCTGTTATTTATTAAAATTATCAAAAACGTGGGTTTTATTAAACTGCTTTAAAAATTTACTTGATAGTTAAAAAATTCAAGTGTTTCTATCACTTATTAAATAAATATTTCCAATAAACAATACTATTTGGTAAAAAAAACTCATCTGCTTTCCCTAATTGTAGAAATTTTTAACATTATCCAGTAATATTTTTACTTTGTTTACAATTCCTTTATTTAAAAAAGTATGCTCTTCTTTTAGTTTACTATTTTTTTATTCATATTATTGTATCAACCAATAATAGTGGCAATTTTCTTAGTATTGCTTTAGTTAACTATTCCTCCAATTAAGCAATTATTCTCTATTTTATTATTTTCTTATTAATTAAGCAGTAAGCAAGACCGCAGGCAACAGCATCAGCTTCGTTATCATCTTTAAGTTTGTGGATACCTGTTGTTAATCTTAACATTTTCAGTATTGCCTTTTTATCGGCGCGACCATATCCAGTAATTGTTTGTTTGATTTGCAAAGGTGTTAAAAATTCAATTTTTATTGAGTTTTGTGATGCTAGAAGTAGAATTGCTCCTTGCGATTGACTTACAGAAATAACCGTCTTTTGGTTTTTAAAAAAAAACAATTGTTCAAGAATAATCCTTTGTGGTTTATAGTTTTCAATTATTTTTTTTAAATTAAGATAAATTTGTTCTATTCTTATTTCAAGCGGTAAACTTTTTAAGGTTTTAATTAATCCAGACTTAATATACTTTCCTTCTTTAAAAATAGCAAAACCTGTCTTTTCGACTCCGGGATCAATCGCCAAAATAGCCATAACCAGACAATAACAAGACGAGAGTTATTAAAATAAAGAAAATGATTTTTAACAAGAATGATGGGAGAGTCGCTACTTAGTACCTCTTGGCTAAACCTTCTAAATCAGAAGGCTTACACCTGAGGCCTATCAAACCGGTAATCTTCCGGTAAGCTGGATGAGGACTCCTAATCTTGGGGATTGCTTCGCACTTGAGATGCATTCAGTGCTTATCAACCAGGAATTTAGCTACCCGGCGATGCCTTTTCAGACAACCGGTACACCAGGGATTCCCACTCCTAGGTCCTCTCGTACTGTAGGAGTCTCCCCTCAAGAGTCCAAGCGCTTGCACAGGATAGAGTCCGAACTGTCTCACGACGTTCTGAACCCAGCTCGCGTACCGTTTTAACGGGCGAACAGCCCGACCCTTGGGACCGACTTCAGCCCCAGGATACGGTGAGCCGACATCGAGGTGCCGAACCGCCTCGTCGATGTGAACTCTCGGAGGCGACTAGCCTGTTATCCCCGGGGTAGCTTTTATCCGTTAAGCCCTGGCCGCAATCACCGCGAACCAGAGGATCACTAACGCCTGCTTTCGCATCTGCTCGAGAGGTCTCTCTCACAGTTAAGCCAGCTTATGCGTTTGCACTTTACCTGCGATTTCCATCCGCAGGAAGCTGACCTTTGCGCTCCTCCGTTACCTTTTTGGAGGAAACCGCCCCAGTTAAACTGACCACCAAGCACTGTTTCCCGCCAAAGGCAGGATAAGGTCAAAGAGATCCAAAGAGAGGTGTTTCATTGACGGAGGAATACCAGATGATATCCCTCCTCCCTCCTACGCTCAACAATTGAATCCCTTTAACCAATACCTAGTTTCAGTAAAGCTCCCGGGGTCTTTTTGTCCATGTGCAAGTAGGCCGCATCTTCACAGCCATTTCAATTTCGTCGGGCAGTGATTCAAGACAGTTGTCAACTCGTTAGACCTTTCATGCGGGCCGGAACTTACCCGGCAAGGGGCTACGCTACCTTAGAACTCTCAGGGTTAGAGCTGTCGTTCGCTGGAGCTTACATCTCAGGCTTCCCCGCCATAGGCGGAGTCACCCAAAATGCTTAACTTACCAGCACCGGACAGGTCTCAGCTCCTATACCTCCCTTTTTGAGGTTTGCAGGAACCTGTGTTTTTGATAAACAGTCGGTTGACAAACTTTCGCTGCGGCCTCCGAATCGGAGGCAGAGCATCTCGCAAAGCTTACGCTCAGCTTTTTTGCCGAGTTCCTTGAATCACCATTACCCGTATGCCTTGGTGTTCTCCACCAGCCCACCTGTGTCGGTTTGCGGTACGATTTAATATAAAGCTCCTTAACCTACTTTTCCCGGAAACTTAAGTCCCTCGCCTTTCCTAACTTTCGTTAGGATCGTATTCGTTGCTCGTTTTTAACTTTCGTTAAAAACTTGCGACTTAACCCCTCTAAAAAGAAGGGGCGAGGTATCAAGTTTCGTCATAGGTTAAGTAATAACGCTTTATATTAAGAAGCCGAATATTAACGGCTTGTACATCGGACGTACCTAAACGGTACATCCTTAGATTCGCCTAACCCTCGGCTGATTGACATTGCCGAGGAAACCTTGGGCATTCGGCATCTGGAGTTTTCATCCAGAGAAACACTACTCATGTCAGCATTCTCACTCCTGATC
>CALLVF010000020.1 GCA_938010745.1 uncultured Patescibacteria group bacterium
TTTCCTGTCCAAGAGGTTGATTCGGTGGCAGTACCTTCAGTAATTAATTTAAGAATATATTCACCAATTTTGTATCTACTTTCAAATGGGGTTTTGCCAATGGCAACATTATTAATAAATACACTCGTAACTGGCGAAGAAAGTATTTTTATTTGACCATAAACATTTTGCTGATCTACAACAAAAATACGAAGAATTAAAAAAATAACAAAAAAAATAAGTAAGATAGTCAAAAGAAGTATTTTACCTTTCATATTTGTTTATTAAATCTAAATATACTAAAATTTTAACAATTTTTCTCAGGATTTTTAAGTTATATTTTTTTGAAATATTATGCCGTTAATTCAACGTGGAATTGCCACATTCACCCTTGATTATGGTCGTTGCCCCCCTTGGCTGTTTGAACGGATGGTTAAACTTTCTCGAATAATTATTTTTTCAATAATTGAATTCTTTGGACCGGAAGAATTTTTAAAAAGACTATCTGACCCAGTTTGGTTTCAAGCTTTAGGCTCACTTCTTGCCTTTGATTGGAATGCCTCAGGTTTAACTACCACCACTATGGGGGCAATAAAAGAAGCTCTAAGAGGATTAGAATACGACTTAGGTGTTTTTATTGCTGGTGGCAAAGGGAAAACTTCAAGAAAAACACCAGAACAAATATTGTTTTGGGCAGAAAAAATTAATTTAGATTACAAGCAAGCAGAAAAATACTCTTATCTTTCAAGATTAACTGCCAAAGTTGACTCAGCTTTGATCCAAGATGGTTTCCAAATTTATCATCACAACTTTATTTTTACCAAATCAGGTAGTTGGGCGGTAATTCAACAAGGGATGAATATCCATCTTCAAAAAGCCAGACGCTATCACTGGTATTGCCAAAAAGTTAAAGATTTAACTATTGAACCTCACAATGCTATTCACAGCGAAATAACTCTTCCAAAGGTTTTCAATTTAACTTCTAAGAAAAGTCTCGCCAATCGTGAAGGAATTATGAAAATCATCAAACATAAAAAGGACTTATTTTACGAAATAAGAAGATTAGAAACAAACTCTCACCAATTGACTATTCTTAATTTATCAAATAATAACTTTCCCTATAATCCTAAACTTAAAGAGGCTTTAGAAAATATCATTAAAAATCAACCTAATAGCTTTGAAAAGATATTGATGACAGAAAAAGTTGGACCAAAAACTATACGGGCTCTCAGTCTTGTATCAGAATTAATATTTGGCGCTCAACCATCATATGAAGATCCTATTCGCTATACCTATGCCTTTGGCGGAAAAGATGGAGTACCCTATCCTGTTGATAGAAAAACTTATGATCTAACAATTCAAATAATTGAAAAAGCCATTAAAAAATCGTCTTTGGGATATTACGAAAAAGAAAAAATACTTCGCAAAAATGAAAAATTATTTAATCAATTAAAATAAAAAAGACTAATTTTAATCACATTTAAAATTAAACACTATTTTTGTCTTAGCTTTCCACGTGGACTTAAAATCGTTTAGGATTCTTTTTTAAGATTCTTTTTTTAAGATAATAAATTAACAAATTAATTTATAATTTCGATATTGAATGACTGATTAATATTTGAAAATAGAAAATTTAGAGATATCAAAATTGGCAGTTGTAATTGTTTGAATAAAATATTGAAATGGTTTTCTTTTAGTTTGTTATAACTTTATGGTATGATATACAAAAATGATAAAAAAAGTCATTCAAAAGTATCTACAAGAAGTGTGTAAAAAAAATGGTATTAATGATAATTTTACTACCATTGAATTAGAATATCCTAACAATCCAAAATTTGGGGATTATTCAACAAATATTGCTCTTCAATTAAGTAAAATCCAAAAAAAATCACCTCTTGATATTGCTAAAAAAATAATTAAAAATTTACCCCAAGATAAAAATATCGAGAAATTTGAGGTTGTCAAACCAGGGTTTATTAACTTCTGGCTATCAAAAAAATTTTTAACTACTGAACTCAAAAATATAATTAATGATAGGATTTTTTATCCTTTAGTTTCTTTTGGAAAAAATAAGAAAGTAATGGTTGAATTTGCCCACCCTAATACTCACAAATTATTTCATATAGGGCATCTGCGCAATATTTCAATTGGTGAGTCATTAGCAAGAATTCTAGAGGTGGTTAGCAACAATGTAGTCCGAACTAATTATCAAGGTGATGTTGGTCTTCATATTGCCAAATGTTTATATCAACTTCAAAAAATCAAAGAAAAAATTAAAAGCCTAAAAACTTTGGAAGAAAAAATAGAAATTATAGGAAAAGCATACACTCAAGGACAAAAAGCATATGAGAGCGATAAAAGCGCAAAAGAAGAAATTCTTAAGATAAATAAAATGATTTATGAAGGTGATCCTCTAATCTTACCATTATGGCAGGAAACTCGCCAGTGGAGTTTAGATTATTTCAGTAAGATATATTCTCGAGTTAACACGCAATTTGATCGCCTGTATTTTGAAAGCGAAATGACCAAAAGAGCAATTGAAATTTGTCACCAATTATTAAAAAAAGGGATCTTAGAAAAAAGTCAAGGAGCAATCATTTTTAATGGTAAAAAATATGGGCTAGATACAAGAGTTTTTATTAATGCATCTGGGTTTCCCACTTATGAAGGAAAAGAACTAGCTTTAGCAGAAAAAGAATTTACTGATTTTGGAGAAATTGATAAATGCATCCATGTAGTTACTCCAGAGCAAACTAGCTTCTTTAAAGTGACATTTAAAGTGGAAGAGCTTATATCTCCTAAAACATATAAAGATAAACAATATCATTTGGCTTACGAATGGGTCGAGCTAAAAACTGGTAAAATGTCATCTCGTGAAGGTAATATTATTGAGGCTAATTGGCTTATTGATGAAGTGAAAAAAAGGATTCAAGAACGTTTTAAATCAGAAGATAAAATTGCTGAGATTTTGGCTGTTTCTTCTGTTAAATATTCTTTTCTTAAAAATAGTATTAAAAACAAAATTGCCTTTGATATTGAGGAATCAATTTCTCTTGAAGGCAATTCTGCTCCTTATTTGCTTTATACTTTTGTCAGAACACAAAGTCTTTTGAAAAAAGCTAAACAATCAATGGAAAAAATTAATGATATGACTATAAAAGAATTCGAAGAGTTTATAATTTTACAAGATGAATTATTATTATTAAGATTACTTCATCAATTTCCCCAAGTCATTGAGAAAGCGGCAATAAATTTTGCTCCCAATCTTATTGCTAATTATTTATACAATTTAGCTCAAAAGTTCAATTTATTTTATCAAAAATATCCAATTATAAAAGAGAAAGAACCAATAAGAAATTTGCGATTGGCTATTGCTATAGCGACTGGAAAAATTATTAAAAACGGTTTATATTTATTAGGAAGCAAAACTGTTGAAAAAATGTAGATAAAAATAAGCAAATATTAATTTATTCATTGATATTTATTGTAAAATTGCTTTATGATTTATTAATTAATCAAAGACTATGTCATTTTATGTCTGCAGTTATTGTGGTTATGGTTCTTCTTCTTGGCTTGGTCGCTGCCCCAATTGTGGTCAGTGGAATACATTAAAAGAACAGCTTAATTTAAACAAGGAAAAAAAAGGCAAAGGGGAGGTAAACAAAAAATTAAAAATTATCCCGTTAAATCAAGTAAAAGTACAAGCCGGTCAGCGAATAAAAACTGGTATTTTTGAATTTGATCGAGTTTTGGGTGGTGGTTTTATTCCAGGAGAAGTGATTCTTTTAACAGGTGAACCTGGAGTCGGCAAAACGACCTTATTACTGCAAATTCTTCAAAAAATTGATACTTTATACATTGCCGGTGAAGAGTCAGTTGAGCAAATAAAAAGTCGAGTAGAAAGGCTAAACATTGATGTCAACCATTTTTTAATATCAAACACTCTACAAGTTGAGGCTATTGTTGAGGGGATAAAAAATGTTAAAAAGAAAATTAATCTTTTAGTTATTGATTCTATCCAAACAATATACTCAAATGAATTGGAAGCACCTAGCGGATCAATTAATCAATTAAAAATAACGGCAGGAAAACTTATTAATTTTGCAAAAAAACAAAATTTACCAATTATTTTAATTGGTCATATTACCAAAGAAGGAGAAATTGCTGGACCAAAAACTCTTGAACATATGGTTGATTGTGTCTTAAATTTTGAAGGGGATAAACTTTCTTATTTTAGACTTTTAAGAGCTAATAAAAACCGTTTTGGACCAACTGATGAAATTGGCATCTTTGAAATGAGAGAAAGTGGTTTAAGAGAAGTAAATAATCCTCTTGCCTTTGTTAACAAAAAAAAAATTTCACCAGGAAAAGCTATTGTCGGAGTAGCTGAAGGAAAAAGACCTCTCTTTTTTGAAATTCAAACCCTAGTTAGTCAAAGTCAGCTAGCTTTTCCTAGACGTGTAGTAGCTGGCTTTGATTATAATAAATTGTTACTCCTTCTTGCAGTAACAAAAAAATACCTTTACTTACCCATTGATAAGTATGATATTTACGTAAACATTACCGGTGGCTTTAATATCAAATCCACGACTGCTGATCTTGGATTAATTGCTTCTCTTTTTTCCTCCTTTAAAAACATCTCTGTACCAAATGAATCCGTTTTTGTCGGTGAGGTTAGTTTACTTGGTGAAGTTCGACAAACATTTTTCGAGAAAAAAATTTTAAATGAAGCTAAGAGACTAGGTTTTAGAGAGTTATACTCATCTTTAAACATTGATAAAATTGTTGATTTAAAAAAGATTTTTATTACTTAGCTAAAAATTTTTTAAAAAAATAATTTTTTATTAATTTTTTCAGTTAATTAACCAGTTTTCTTTTCTATTAAATTTTTTATTTTTACCTTAAAAAATTTTTATTTAACAGATTTATAAAAAATTTTACGAAATAATGTCTTTTTACCATTAGCACCTGTCAGCTCAATAATCAATTCATTTACACCAACCTGAAGCGGAAATTGATACTCAAAAACTCCTTTTTCGTTTGGGTATATTCTTTCGCCAAAAATTGTAACGATTGTATCTTTTTCAGTTTTACCTATAATTTTTATCTTTTTTTCAACTGTAAAATGATCCACTTTTGGGGAAAGCAAAATAAGCTGAGGTGGACTTAAATAATTTGTTAACTGAAAAGCAAAATAAATAAAAATAAAAATAGTGAAAAATGCAAAAATTAAATTAACAATTTTCTGACTTTCTGGTATTAAATAATTTTTTGATAATTTTGTTTTGAATCGCGTTTCTTCTCGGTTTGCATAATCACGTCTGAAAAAAGCAAGAGTTTTTTTAACATCAAGACCTAAAAAATTAGCGTAATTCTTAATTATGCCGGCAATGTAAACCTGAGAGGGAAAAACTGACCAATTATTGTTTTCTATTTCTTTCAAAAACTTAACTTGAATGTGAGTTTTTTTTTCAACAACTGAAAGTGGTATTCCTTTATTTTCTCGGGTCTTCCTTAATAACTGACCAACTGTTAACATAAATGAGTTTTTACTAGTAATATCAAAATAGTTAATCTGTAGTTAATTTTTTATTTTTAAAAGCGGATAAGGATAAATTTTTGAACTAAACTTCTTCATGCTCTGCCAGTATATTCGCCTGTTTCTGGGTTAATAATAATTACATCATTTACTCTAATGAAAATTGGCACCATAACTATTGCACCTGTTTCAACTTTTGCAGCTTTTTTAGCTCCAGTTACTGTATCTCCTTTTACTGCCTCTTCTGTTTCAATCACCTTAAGTTTGACATTCATTGGTGGCCGAATATTCAGTGGTCTTTCATCATAAAGGTACACAAACACTTTGCAACCTTCCTTTAAAAAATTAGCTATTTTGCCAACAACATTTAAAGAGATGGCGTATTGGTTAAAATTACGCTCATCCATAAAATAAAGACTTGATTCATCTTTATAAAGATATTGCATTTCAATACTCTCAACCTCAATTAACTCAATTTCTTCGTTTGATTTGAAAGTAAAGTCAATATTTTTTCCTGATATTAAATTTTTAATTTTAGTTTTCATCAAAGCTGAACCTTTTCCCGGAGAATAAAACTCTGACTTTTGAACCTGCCATACTTCCCCTTCATGTAAAATAAAATCTCCTTTTTTTAAATTTCCAGCATTAATTTTCATTTTGCTTAACGCTGAAAAAATTTAAAAAGTAGTAATTATATCTTTACGTTAATTAATTTTAACTTATCAATTGCATCAACATTAGCAAAAATAATAGCTAATCTTTCTAATCCAATAGCAATTCCAGAACAATTTACAAGACCACATTTTAATGCCCTAATAAAACCGTGGTCAATTGGATGATTTATTTTTTTTGCTAGTAATCTTTTTTTCTTCTCTTCTAAAAATCGCTTTTTTTGTTCTTTCCAGTCAGTTAATTCTGTATAACAATCACCTAACTCAATGCCTGAAATATAAAATTCAAAACGCTGCGCTGTTTTCCCATCAGAGTTCAATTTGGCCAATGCCGCAAATTCTTTTGGATAATCATAAATCAAAGTAGGATAACCATTGATACCTAAGAAAGGCTCAATCTCTTGAGCGTATATTTGCGACCAAATATCCTCATAACTAAAATTTTCTGTTTGGTAACCTTTTTCTTTAGCTTTTTTTAAAAATAATTTATGATCAAATAGTTCTTCTTCAGTAATCTGACTGTATTTTTCAAAAGCTTCAATGACTGAAATTTTTTCCCACTTATCAAAAGAAATTTCTCTTTTTTTATAAATAATTCTTGTTTTTTTTTCTAGTTTTTGGTTATTCATATACTTAAACTCATTAACTTTTGTACTTATTCTTTTGAGCATCTCCAAGACTTCTTCAGCTAAGTCCATATAGTTAGCATTTACCCTATAAAACTCAAGCATTACAAATTCAGATGAATGTAATGACGAAGACGGCTCACTGTTTCGAAAAGATTTACCCAAGTAGTAACAATTACCTATCCCACTAACTAACAAACGCTTAAGAAATAGTTCAGGAGAGGGAGTTAAATACAGTTTTTTTGATTTGTTTAAATATCTAAAATTAGTCTCAAAAACTTCCAAGTAAGACTCTGGAATTAGGGCTGGAGATAAAACCGGTAATTCTACCTTTAAATAACCATTGTTTTGTAAAAAATTTTCAACTACTTGCTGAACTAGAAGGTAAATTTTGTAATTTTTTTTATTCTGAATTAATGTTTCAATTTTATAATAGCTCATTTTTTAATTCCTCTATTAGCCTTTTGGCTTTCCCTGAAACTTTTTCAGGAACTTTAACTTTAAAAGTAACATATTGATCTCCTTTTTTTGCTGATTGAGGGTAAACAATCCCTTGACCTTTTAATCGTACAATTGTTCCCGATTGAGTCCCTGGTCTAACTCTTAATTTAACCGTTCCATTAATTGTTGGCACATCAACAACTCCTCCTAAAGCTGCTATGGGAAAAGAAATTTCTTTTTCAATATAGACATCCTGCCCATCGCGCTTAAAATAAGGATGTGGCTTAACTCTTACATAAAGATCAAAATCATTAAAACGAATACGATTCCCATTATCAACGCCTGAAGGAATCTTAACGGTCTTTTTTTCTCCTTTAATTATAA
>CALLVF010000021.1 GCA_938010745.1 uncultured Patescibacteria group bacterium
TCAAGCTCTTTGTAGCCACGCTCGGGTAACAAAAAAGGGATAAAAAATAAACCTTTTTTTTTATTTATGGCTTTTTTAAGGTTGGTAATAAATGTAGGAAAAACATCACAATCGGCATCCAAAAAAACTAAATATTTGCCATGTCCTCTTTTTCCCCCAAAATTTCTTTGGTATGAGACATTTCTTTTTTTTACTTGAAAAAATTTAATTGGTAAATATTGACTAAATTGATTAACAACCTCTTTTGTCTTATCAGTCGAATTACCATCAACAATAATTATTTCAAAATCTTTATCTTTTTGTTTATTTAAACTTTTAAGAAGACGCGGTAAAAATTTTTCTTCATTAAGAGTTGGTATAATAATTGAAAAGTAAGGGTTTTCCCTTTTTTTCATTCTAGAAATTATATCAAAATGAAGATATCCGTAATTATTCCTGTATTTAATGAAGAAAAATATATTAAAAAATGCCTTGAAAGCCTAAAAAAACAACAAGAAAAACCTGAGGAGATCATAATCGTTGATAATAACTGTACAGATAAAACAATAGAAATTGCCAAAAAATATTCAGTTGAAATAATTAAAGAAAAAAAACAAGGAATAACCTTTGCTAGAAATAAAGGTTTTGAGGCAGCAAAATATGAAATCTTAGCTCGATGCGATGCTGATAGCATTCTTCCGGTAAACTGGGTAAAAAGAATAAAAGAAATTTTTTTAACAAAAAAAATTGATGCTATAACAGGACCTGTGATATTTTATGATTTACCAATAAAAACTTTTTTTTTCACAAAGGCTTATCTTGCCACAATGGCAAAACTACAAAAAGGAGCAAACACATTAATTGGCCCTAATATGGCTATTTCCAAAAAAGCGTGGACAAAAGTAAAAAATAAAGTTTGCTTGAACGACAAAATTGTACATGAAGATATCGACTTAGCGATTCACATTAATCAAGTAGGAGGAAAAATTTATGTTGATGAAAAATTAGTAGTTAAGGTATCAGGAAGAAGAATCAAAAAAAATCCTTTCTCATTTTTTATTGAATATCCCATTCGGCTTATTAAAACATTATCTACCCATTAATAATAAATTTATTTCATCTGTTCTTTGAATAATTTTTCCAATTCCTTTAAAGTAGTAACATCCTCTGGTCGTTTATCGTCACGAAATCGCTCCAGGCGAGGAAATCTTAAAGCAAAGCCTGGTATATCAACTGTCAAGGCTATCCCTGTTTTTGTTGGTTTTAATTTTCGTCCTGCAGTGTGAACTGGTGAACGGGTAATCTCATCGGCTCTTATCTCAACAACAATTGCTGGTGCCAACCATACATCACATTCCATCGCTTTATCAACTTCATAATTACTGGGTTTGTTAGCAACTTTTAGTTTTTGACTTTTAATCTTTAACTGTCGCCACTCTTCATCTTTTAAACCAGTGCCAATTTTTGCAACAGTAACATACTTCTCTTTTTTCTCATCTAAAACTCCAACTAGAAAAGCTCCAATCCCAAAATTAGCTCTCTTCCCTTTTCCTAAATCATAGCCCATGATCAAACAATCAATTGTATCTTCAATCTTTGAGGTATAACTTCTTTTAAATTTAATCCAATTCCATCCTCGAGCTCCTGGATGATAAATACCATCTAATTTTTTCGCAACAATCCCCTCCAACCCTTTGGTAATTGCCTCATTAAATAACAAATTAATTTCCTTTTCTTCCTTAACAATTGACTGGGGAGCAATGAGAATAATATCTTTGAATTTTTCCCCACTTGTTTTTATCACCGAAACTAATTTTTTTCTTCTTTCACGAAAGGGAACATCAAGATAACTTTCGCCATTAAGATATAAAAGTTCAAAAGCAAAAAGTTTTAAAGGAATCTCTTTGGCTTTCTCCTCAATACCATATTTTCTCTTTCGCTGAACTGTCTCTTGAAATGGAAGAAAATTTCCAGTTTGTGGATCAAAACCAATCGCCTCGCCTTCAAAAATTATCTCTTCAGCCTCAATCTCTTTTTTCACTCCTTCAACAATATCAGGATACATATAGGAAACATCTTCCAAGTTACGAGAATACAAACGCACCTCCTCAACATTTTGATTTTTAAATTGTAATTTTGAATTTTGAGATTTGATATTTGAATTTTTATGATAGTGAACTTGCAACCTAAATCCATCAAATTTCTCCTCAACAGCACTAGAACCAATTTTTTCCAAAATTTCAGCCGCTGAGGAAACCCTCTCTGCCCTCATCATTAAAATAGGAGTAAATACTTTTGGAGTTATTTTCTTTAATCCCTCAATCCCTTTCTCTTTGACTACTCGACCAATAAATCCCAGGTCAGGACGTACATGATAAGCTTTTTCAATTATTGACCGCAAACTCTTATCTCCCTTTAACATCCAAGAAAAAGCATCAAGGACAGTCATATCGGAAAATCCTAATCTCATTACTCCCAAAGGAATACGAACAATGTAACGAGTTGATAATGGATCAAGTTGCCTGATTAAGCTTGATATGATACTTACCTTTACCTCTTGTGATCCCTCTCCCGTTGCTTTTGCCACTTGATAAAGTTTTTGATATACTTCCAAAATTGACAAATCCTTTTCCTCAAAAGATATAATTTCTTTTTTAAATTCTTCAACAGTAACACCTAAATCACCAATCTTTTTAAAACGATTCATAAAGTCATTCTTATTCAATTTAAAAGCAAAAATTGCACTTTTAATAATCATTTTTTCTGCCATCCCAAACTCTACCTTTTCGTACAGTGGAGCTACTCTTCCCTGAAGTAAATAGACAGTTTTTTCAATTTCCTCAATTGTAAGTTCCCTAAAAAGGTTAGCCAATAGCTCCGTAATTAATAATCGAGAGGTGGTTTTTTCAATTTTTTCAAAATATGAAGATAATTTTGAGAATTTCATCTTTTAAAAGAAAAGTATAAAAAATAAAATCAAAAAATTTTAAAAAAATTTAATTTTAATATTAAAATACGATAAATACAATAAATACGAGAAAATACATCTGTAAAATAAAAAACAATAACTTAATTAAATTTCTACACTATTCTTTCATAAACTATACCATAACATAGCGTGCTGATTTAGTAGAGCCGACTTTCTTTAATATTCCTTTTTTTACTAAATTTTTAATATCTCGAAGAACCGTATCTTCTGAAAGATTGGGAAAAAGTTGAGAAAAGGATTGATTTTGTAAATAACCCACGCTTTGGATATATTCAATAATTTTAATTTCCCTCTCTGTTAAATAGATTTGTTGTCCACCAAAACGCTCTTTTAGTTTAACATCTTTTGATAAACGCAAAATTTTATCTTTTATTCTCTCAAACTCAACAGCTGCACCAAAAGTAAAGTACTCAAGCCACGAAGTTAAATCACCTGATGATGCTTTTTGAAGATTTTGGTAATAAGATGCCGCGTCTTTATCATAATATTCCTCAAGTGAAAAAAATCTTCGGATATCATAACCACCTAAGAATAAAATTAGAGTAGCTAAAACCCGAGCTACCCGTCCATTACCATCAATAAAAGGGTGGATCCTTACTAACTCATGATGAGCAATACCAGCTTTTAAAACTGGATGTAGGATTTCTTTAGTTTGTCGATTCAGCCAATAAAGGAACTCCCTTATTAAAAATGGTACCTCAACTGCTGGAGGAGGACGAAATGTTACCTCCCCCGTTAGAGAATTGCGAATAATAACTTGCTTTAATCGATATTCACCCGCTTGATCAGATGGAAGAATCTTTTCAACAATTATTCGGTGAAGTTTTTTAATTAACTGTTCAGTAATTTTGTCAATATTTCTTTTAGCTTCCTCGTCAATAAATTCTATCACCTTTCGATAATTAATTATCTCTTGAATATCTCTTGGTCTACCAATAACTTCTTTTCCCTCCAAAAGATCTTTAGCATCGTTTTTTTGCAGAAGATTTCCTTCAAGATGGGTACCATGATAAACAGCACGAACAATTGCATCTTGTTTAAACTCCTTTTCCCACAAAGGAAGAAGTGGGGCATGTCTTATTACCTCCTCAGCTGCTTCAATTTTAGCAATATTATTTAAAATTTTATTTGTAATATTAAATGAAGGAATAAACATAAAAATATTATACAATTATCTTCCGAATCTTCGCTGTCTTTTTGTATATTCATCAATGCAGGCTTGCAGATCTTGAGGTGTAAATTCTGGGAAATATTTAGGAGAAAAAATCCATTCTGAATAAGCTCCTTGCCATAACATAAAACCAGATGTTCTTATCTCACCGCTAGTGCGTATGATCAAATCAGGATTGGGATAGGGTAATTCTTTTGTATCTAAAAATTGGTTAAAATTTTTCTCGCTTAAATCTTGGTGTTTAAAATTTGAATTTTTAAATCTTTGCATTGCCCGCAACAATTCATCCCTTCCTCCATAATCTAAAGCTACAACAAAAAAGTACTTTTTAAAATTTGCTGTCTCATTTTCCGCCTGTATTATTTTTTCAGCTAAACTTTTAGGTATTCTATCTTTTCTTCCTAAATGAATTATTCTTACTTTATCTTTAAAAGCTGCTTCTAAATTTTTATCAATCATCTGATAAAAAAGACTCATTAAAAAATTTACCTCCTCTTTAGAACGCTGCCAATTTTCTGTTGAAAAAGCCCAGAAAGTTAAAACTTTAATTCCTAATTCTCTTGCTTTTTTTGTCAATTTAATTGAATTTTCAAATCCTTTTTGATGTCCGTAAAAAGATGGTAAATTATTTTTCTTTGCCCATCGGCGATTACCATCAGGAACTATAGCAATGTGATTGGGAATGTTTTTCATAATAGAAAATAAAAAAATTTTTTTGATTGAACCTAACAACTGGAAAAATTATAATTAAAATTAGATTATAATTTCTCATTAAGAAATATTTTAAGGATTATTTTATATTTAATTTAGTCTTGCTTGACACTAAAAAACATTTTTATTAGACTTTAATTATGATCCATGCATTAGATTTTAGCGATCCAAATGTTTTTGCTCCAGCAAAATTCACTAATTTTTCAATTATTATAAATATAATTCTTCCTATAATCACAGCAGGAGCAGCTTTAATTTTTCTTGCAAGGATTTTAACCGCATCATTTAAAATTTTAACTCATGGAGATGTTTCACAGGAGATAGAAAAAGCCAAAAACAGCATTGCTTTTGCAGTTTTAGGACTTATTATCGTAATTACTAGCTTTTTAGCAGTTAGTATTATTGGCAAAATGTTAGGAATTTCCAATATTTTGCCTTATTAAAATATTTTATAACTCTTAAAATGGAGTATAACGAGCAAAATACACAAGATATCATTGGCAAAATCAGTCCACCTCCAGGAATGAGTATTGGAGCCGGTGATCCTGTCCAAGCTTTAGCTAATTTCATTGGATTTGCTATTAATGCTTTTATCTTTGTTGCGTCAGGAGCCTTACTTATATATCTTCTATGGGGTGCCTTTGATTGGATAAATTCAGGAGGAGAAAAGGAAAAGATAGCAAAAGCTCAGCAGAAAATCACTAATGCAGTTATTGGTATAATCTTAGTTTTCTTCTCCTTAACAATTTTTGGTTTGGTTACGGGAAATATATTGGGAATTATTGACAATAAGGGAGGATGGGTTATAAAAATTCCAACACTGCGGTAATATAAAATCCTCTACTCAGAGGCTACAATCGTTCCTAACACTTTAAACCCCAAAATTGCTTCCTTTAAAAGGTTTTTTCTTGCATTTCCGTTAATAATTAATGTTTCAATACCAAATGAAGTTAATTTTAAAGCTTCTCTTACCTTATGCAACATACCTCCTGTAACATCATAACCTTTGGTTTTGGTAAAAATCGATTCAATTTTATCAATATTTTTTTTTGTAATTTTGGTTATCAAATCTCCATTGCTATCAATTACTCCAGGAGTAGTCCCATTTTGAATAATTTTTTCAACTCTAAGCCCTGCTTTTTTAAAGTTAATAGCCAAAAAAGACAAAATTTGCTCAGTTGAAAAAATTTTACTACCTAAAATTTCATCATAAACAATATCGCCATAAATCACTGGTGTTAATCCTAAGTTTAAAAATTCAATAATTGGCTCGATAAAAAATTTTTTAATTTTTCCATTTTTGGCAATAATCATTGATGAAGGATTTACTGAAACAGCTTTTACACCTGCCTTAAGAAGAGCTTGAACTACTAACCGATTAAGTTGTGATGCAGCATCTTGCACCTGACAAAATCCCATTTTTTGATTTTCACTTTTTATCCCATTTTTCATCTTATATTTAACTGCCAGATAGTGAGGGAAAGAACCGCCTCCATTGCCAATAACTAATCCTAGTTGAGAATCTTCATGTAAAGAATCACTAATTTGTTTGGCTAAATTTTTTATAACCTCAAATTTAGCATAAAAAGGTTTTTCTTTATCGGTAATCAAACTACCGCCTAATTTAACAAGGACAATTTTTCTCATATTACTCTTGTTCCAATAGTTGGTTCATTAGTAATAATTTCTAATACCTCAGGTTGATTAATAAAATAGTCGTATACCTTTTCTTTATCCTTTCTTTGGCAAATAATATGAACATTCTCACCAGCATCGATTGTATAATAGGCCTCTACACCTCTTTTTCGCAAAGTCACGGTTTTTTTAATTATCTCAAAAGTTTGACTACTCCAGTAAAACAAAGGTGGTTTTTGTGTCATCATCACCATATGCATCGATAGACAATCCTCCTCAACTAATAACCCAAATAAACTAAAATCTTTATTTAAAAAGGCTTTTTTGATTAATCTTAATCTTCTTTTAATATCGATAAGTCGCAATTTAAAAAAAGGACTTGTTGGAGCATTAAGATGACCTTCTACTGAAGGTACTTTTTTTTCTTGTTTGGATAAAATTAAAACTAAGTCATTCAAATCCCAAAAAGAAGGAGGGGCAAGAGAAAAAGCATATGAGGTAAAAGAACTCTCTCCTCTCCTCCACCAAGAAAATCCATCAGGAACAGAGCGACAGGCTGAACCTGAACCTGATAAACGAGCTAATATAGAAAGATTTTTTTGAGAGAGTTTTTCGCCAAAAGCCAATGTTAAGGCTAAAGCTAAAGCAGAAAAAAAAGAGGCGGATGAGGCAATTCCTGCTTTTTTTGGAAAAGAATTTTGAGAATAGATTTTAAAACCAAAATCAGCTTTTCTACCAAAAAATCTTTCTGTTGTTTTTAAAAATTTTTTAACTTTTACCAAAGCCTCTCCTTTGTCTTTAACATATTCTTTTTGTTGATAATCTTTTATATAAAGTTCCTGAACAAACTTATCTTCATGAATATTTAACTCAACAATTGTATAACAATTAGAAAGATTCATTGAAAAACTGTCGTTATAAGGTAAGATTAATTTTTTATCCTTTTGTCCCCAATATTTAATAAAAGCAATATTAGCTGGACTTTTAACTTTGATTTTTTTCATTGTTTTCTTTTAAACCTTGATAATCTAACTGAAAATCATAAAAATTAAGTTTCTTTTCTTTTAAAAATTTTTTTAGTTTTTCTTTTTCTTGGGCAAAAAATAAAATAAAACCTGAACCATCAGCGCTTCCTCCTGCTCCAGTAATTTTTCCCACCCCAAATTGATTTAGATCTTTTAAAAGTCTTTTAGTTTTAAAAGAAACTACACCTAAGCTCTCAAGTAAAATTTGGTTATCAAAAAGACATTGTTGAAAAAGATTAGCATTTTCTTTAATAATTGCTACCATCATCCGTTTAGTAATTTTTTCAATATCATTTAATATCTTTTCCACAAAGGATGGTTTTTTATTATACAATCTCCCCACAGAATCAACCATTTCAGCTGTTGTCTCAAGAGGTTTACCGGAATCAATTAAAACCAAATTTTCTTCAATTTTTTTGCTAATTTTAAAATTTAAAATCGAGATATTTTTTAAAAAATCAAATTCTTTGCGAAAATAAATTAACCCACCAAAACAGGAGGCAGTATTATCAACACCGGAGGGATTTTTATGAAAGTATTTCTCTATTTTGTAGGCTAAGTTATTTATTGTTTCTTTACTAAATTCTTTTTCGCTATAAAATTTTAAAAAAGAGGCAACTGAGGCTATGGAAAATGCCGCTGATGAACCCAATCCTCGACCAGGAGGAATTTGAGAGTCAATTTTGAAATCAAAATCTTTATCAGTAAATTTTATTTTTTCATTTAGCAGATACTCTTTTACTTTATCCGATACCATCATCACCATTTTGTTTTTTTTATTTTTTTTATTTTCTTTTACTTTTTTGTAGACAGTAAAAGTCAATCTTCTATTAATTGCACAAACTAAAGCTGGCTTACCATAGACAACCGCATGCTCTCCTGAGAAAATGACTTTTGCTGGAGCGGAAAATGAAATCATTTTTAAAATTTTTACTCTTTTAATAATTTAAATTTAACACTGTAAGGGATAATATCTTCCTCTTTCACATCTTTTACTTTGCGCAAAACCGCCACCACTTTTTCTCCGATTTTAAGCTTATTCCCATTAAAATCAACAAGTTGTCCAACAACTTTTGTTTTATTTTTCAACTCTACTAATACAACAAAGTAGGGTACAAATTTTTTAAAATCCAACCCGGATACAAAAATCTTTGTCCAGGAAATAACCTTTCCTTCATACCCTAAAATTTTTCTTATCTCCTCTTGTCTTCGCCAGATTTTAACCGGTGAAATCATAAAATATCAAGGTTTAAATGTTAAAACCCTCAAGGTTTTTTACTTCAAACCTTGGGATTTAAACTCCTAATATACTCACTACCGCCGTCCCCCCAGAACCACCAACATTATGGGCTAAACCGTATTTGGCGTTTTTAACCTGACGATTTGTTGCCTGTCTGGTTAACTGTAAAAAAATTTCTCCCAACTGTTTTATCCCTGTTGCTCCAACTGGATGACCAGCAGCTTTTAACCCCCCTGAGGTATTAACTACTAAATCACTTCCTCTTCCATACATTGTTGATAATTCTTTTATTCTCGCTCCGCCTTCCCCTTTTTTCCAAAAACCAAGATCCTCCATTGCCAAAATTTCCGCAATTGAAAAGCAATCGTGTAATTCTACTATATTAATCTCATTTCTTTTTATGCCTGCTTCTTTAAACGCTTTATTGGCAGCAATTTTGCTTGCATAAATTTCATCCAATGTCTTTCTGTCAGTTAAACTAATTGAATCTGTGGCAACATGGGAAGATAAAATTTCTACTTTATATTTTGCTTTTTTTATTAAGTTTTTATCCTTAGTTAAAATAATTGCTGATCCACCATCAGAAATAGGAGAACTGTCAAGTACTTTTAATGGATAAGCAACATAAGGACTTTTTAAAACATCATCAATAGTTATTGCTTTTTGAAAATGAGCTTTTTCATTTAAACTCCCATGATAATGATTTTTAACGGCCACATAAGCTAAATTTTCTTCCGTATAACCATACTTATTAAGATAATATTGAGCAATCAATCCATATAATCCTGGAAAAGTCAAACCCGCCTCCTGTTCTTTTCCTGAAGAAGCAGCTGCAAGGGCAGTGGTTATCTCCTCTGGTGAATAATCAGTCATTTTTTCCACTCCAATCACCATTGCCGTATCAGTCATCCCCGCTTCAATATAATTTTTTGCTAAATGAAAAGCGACTCCGCCTGAAGCACAAGCAGCTTCAACTCTAAAAATAGGAATGTTAACTTTTAAAATTTCCGCTATTTTTGCCGCAGAATGAAGATTGTTTTCCAAAACCCCAGCTAACATGTTGGCGAAAAAAATTGCCCCAACTCTTTCCAAATCAATTCCATTATTTTTTAAAACCCCCCCTGCCGTCTCTTTTGTCAGATCAAAAAAAGACTTCTCCCAAAGTTCACCAAAACGAGTATTATAATAACCAATAATGGCAATCATATAATATTAATAAACTTTAAATAAGTGGCATAATCAATATATTGCTTATCTTTAAGTGAAAGAGAAAAACTCCTTCTTCTTTTATTTAAATTTTTTGTAACCTTAAAAACAAAAGCATCAGAACCAGCACCTGAACCGTATGAGGCAAAAAATATTAAATCACCCACATTTGCTCTCTCCAAAACCGCCACCAATCCCATTAATGCAGAACAAGTATATAAATTGCCCAAATATGAAACGACTAAACCTGGCGCTAATTGTTTATTATTAAAACCTAGAGAACGACCGATTTCCCATGGAAATTTACCATTGGGCATATGAAAAACAGCGTAGGCAAAATTATTTGGATTTAATTTATATCTTTTAAATAAAGCTAAACTTGCTTCTTTTATATGATAAAAATAAGAAGGTTTACCAGTAAATCGACCTCCATGAGAAGGATAACGAATCCCTTCCCGACGCCAAAAATCAGGGGTGTCAGATGAAAAAGATTCAAAACCAACAACCTCCAAAATTATCTCTTCTTTCCCCAAAAGAAAACTTACACCGCCCGCACCAACCGTATACTCTAAAACATCATGAGGTTTAGCAATAGCTTTATCTCCAGCAGCAACTATTGCATAGTCAGTAAATCCTGACTGAATTAATCCTAAAGCGGCAATTATCGCTCCAGTGGCTGCTTTACAGGCAAATTGGTGATCGTTAGCTAAATATTTTTTTTCAATCCCTAAAAACTCAGCTAAAATAGTGGAGGCAGGATTAACAGCATAAGGAGGAGTTTCGGATCCAAAAAAAACTACTTTAATTTTTTCTTTTATATTTTCAAATCCATCTAGAGCTTGTTTAGTTGATTCAAAAGCCATGGTTAGTGAATCTTCATCAATTGAAGCAACGGTTTTTTCTTCAATCAATAATGAGTTTTTAATGCTTAAAGAATCTTTCCCCCAAGCTTTGGCAATTTCCTCCACTTTAATTCTATAACTTGGAATATAAAAACCATATGAAACTATACCAATCATAAAAATTTAACTTGAAAACAAGTAAAAATTTTTAATTGTAAATGGGAATTTTAATTTTTAACATCTTCTCTACCTACCCAACTTTGCATGGGCTTGAGCTAAACTTCCTTGAGCTAAAGATGCTAAAAGTGATATCTCTCCGGATAAAACCGCCCCTGTTAAAACACTTGCCAATTCATATGAGTTTTTTGCCCCAATTATTGACAAGCCTTCTTTTTTTGTCTCCAATTTTGTTCCCCCACCGACTATCCCCAACATTATTGAGGGTAAATAAACTGAAAAATAAAGGTTACCATTAGCTAAAAGTCTAACAACTGTTATCCCCAAACTACCCTCAACTGTATGAGCTAAATCCTGACCGGTTGAGGCAAAAAAAGCGGCTACGATATTGGCAAAATGGGAATTAAAACCCAAAGAACCAGTCAGCGCACCCCCAATCATACATTTAGCAAGCCAAACCTCAAATATTCTTATAGCTGAGGTTTTTAGGACTTCTTTTATTGTTTTTTGACAGATAACAACTTCTCCCCAGCCAATAAATCCTCGATTTTCAATAAAATTCATCCAGGCAGGCTTTTTATCAATACAAAAATTTCCGCTTAAAGATAGACATTTTATCTTTGTTTCATTCTCAATTAATTTATTAATTTTATCGGTTGCAATTGTCACCATATTCATCCCCATGGCATCGGAGGTATCAAAATAAAAACGAACAAAGGTATAAGGACCAATAACTTTTGCTTTAAATTTAAGCATTTTTAAATGAGAAGAGGTTTTTTCAGCAGTTTTTTTTAACTTTATTTCGTTTTTTTTAAGCCATTCAACAAAGAAAAATCCTTTTTCTAAATTTTCAGTTAAATAAACTGGTCCTCGCGTTGCCCCAATTTTTTCAACAAAGACAGTGGCTCCCCCACAGTCAGTAATGGCTCGACAACCACGATTAACTGAAGCAACCAAAGCTCCTTCTGTTGTTGCTAAAGGAATAAAATAATCTTTTATTTTTGCCTTTTGGTTTTTAATTGTTAAAGGTCCAGCCACTCCTAAAGGTAAAGTTGTTTCCCCAATTAAATTTTCACAATGGATATTCTTTTTACTGTCAACAAAAGCTTTTTTAATCTTTAATAATTTTATCTTTAAACTTTTTTCTAAAAATTCTCTTGTTGGTCTCATAACAATGAGAGTCGTATTTGTTATTTGAATCATTCAAGTCTTAATTTCCCAAGAAAAAAATTAAATCTTTTTATTTTATTTGTTGATTAAATAAAAGGAATGCGAAAAAAATTTA